>NZ_DASPMG010000280.1:0-19909 GCF_035627195.1 Azospirillum sp. | reverse complement strand
CGGGCCGAAGTCCGCCCAGTGGCTGGCCGAAGCCGGGATCGAGACGGAGGAGGAGCTGCGCACCCTCGGTGCCGTCGCCGCCTACCGCCGCCTCAGGCACCGCGATCCGAAGCGGGTGACGCGGAACATGCTCTGGAGCCTGCACGGCGCCTTGACGGGCGTCCCCTGGAACCGCATTGACGACGATACCAAGGCGCGCCTGCTCGACGAGGCGGGAGAGACGCCCGCGAGCCGCAACGACGACACGGAACCGAGATGCAGGACCAAGACGACGTCTTCGACCAGCCGCTGACACGGCAGCCCACGATCCTGTCCGTCTACAACCAGAAGGGCGGCGTCGGCAAGACGACCACGGCGGTGAACCTCGCCTACCTGCTGGCCAAGGCCGGCATGCGGGTTCTGCTGATCGACGCCGACGCGCAGGCGAACGCCACCATGCACCTGGGCGTGGACGCCTACGCGCTCGACCGCGACGGCGCCACGCTCTACCACGTGCTGCTCAAGGACCGGCCGATCGAGAAGACGACGGTGAGCGTCTGCGGAGGCCTGTTCGACCTGCTGCCCTCCAGCCTGACCCTGTCCCAGGCGGACGGGGAGATGGCCGGCGACCCGAACAGCAACCTTGCCCTGCGTGAGAAGCTGGGCGACATCGAAGGCGCCTATGACGCGATCGTCGTCGATTGCCCGCCCAACCTGGGCCAGGTCACCATCAACGCGCTGAACTGCTCCGACTACGTGCTGGTGCCGGTGCAGACCGAACCAATGGCGGCGCTGGGCGTGCCCATGCTGATCGACAACACGCTGACCAAGGTGCGGCGCCGGGTCAATCCGGGGATCGAGGTGCTGGGCATCCTGCCGACCATGTACGCCGACCGCCATTCCATGGACCGCCTCACACTGGCGCAGCTGCACGAACTCTACGGCGTGCGGACCCGCATCTTCGCGCCGGTCCCCTCCTCCACCCAATACCCGCAGGGATCTGCCGCCGGCCGGCCGACGCTGGAGGCGATCCCGGGCGCGCCGGGCGCTCAAAGCTATCAGGAAGTCGCCGACGCCGTCATCGCCCTGCGCGCCAAGCGGCAGGAGGTCCGCCATGTCTAAGAAGCTGCTCGCCCAGGCGTCGAAGTCGCGCATGCTGACCTCGGCCATCGTCGGCGCATCTGAAGCGGCGGCCGGCGACCCGCGCTTCCGGGTGTCGGCGGACCACCCGGAGGTCGCGGAACTCGACATCGCCCTGATCGACCCGAACCCGCACCAGCCGCGCCGCCATTTCGACGAGGAGGCGCTGCAGTCCCTGGCGGCGTCCATTCAGCGCGTCGGCGTGCGGCAGCCGGTGGGCGTGCGCAAGGGCGACGGCGGCCGCTATGTGCTGGTGTGGGGCGAACGCCGCGTCCGCGCGGCGCGGTTGGCCGGCCGGGACACCGTGTACGCCCTGCTCGTCAAGGATGGGAACACGGCCGAGCTGGCGCTGATCGAGAACCTGCAGCGCGAGGACCTCGACCCGGTCGAAGTCGCGCGCGGCCTCGACGCGCTGCGGGCCGAGCACGGCTACACCCACGAACAGCTCGCCGCCGTCAGCGGCCTGGGCAAGACCGAGGTAACGCGCACGCTGGGCGTGCTCACCCTCCCCTCCCGCATCCTCGACGAGTATCCCGAGCACCGCCGACGCATCGGCAAGTCGGCGCTGTTCGAACTGGTCGACGCCGACGATCTGGCCCTGCAGCTGCAGATGTGGGAGCTGGCGAAGAGCGGCCTGACCATCGCCGCGCTGCGCAACGCCCGCAAGGAGCTGGCCGGGGGCGCCGGGAGCGCAGCCGGGACCGTTCCCGCGGCCGGCCGGCCGGCCCCCTCCCCCGCCCCGGCGGCCCGCCAGATGGTCCTGAGCATCCGCAAGACCTTCAAGGCGTTCGACGCCGTGCAGGAACAAGGACCGGTGCTGGACGACAGCCAGCGGCAGATGCTGCGCCAGCTGCGCACCCGCATCGACGCGCTTCTGGGTGAGTGACGGCGGGGATGCGATCGTGGTGCGACGTCGCACCGTCATCAGTTCGCGGTTCCAGCAGCCCTTGACCTCAAGGCACCGCCAACTTGTCGGCGGCGGTGAGGAGAGGCGGCGCGGTACTCGGAAACCGGGCGCTGCTCGTGGAGCGCCACCGTGCACGGCGCCAGCAGGGACATGTTCTTTCCCAGGAACTGCGCCTGCCCCCTGGTGATCATGCCGTTGGCGAACCCCTCGCCATGCGGCAGGCGCTCGCAGGTGCCCTCCAGCCGGCGGCGCGCGCCGTCGGTGGAGGTGATACGGCCGGCGCTTGAAGGCTTCGTCCGCGTCACCCTTTCGCCCTTTGCCAGTGGCAAAGGGCTTTCGGGTTTGACCGGCGGCGCTTGATGGAAGCGACTGGAGTTTCTAGGGAAGCGTGAGCAACGCCGCGCTTGCCCAGCGGAGGCTCGGCGGCTTGCGACGGTGGATGGAACTGCACATCGGTTCGGGGCGGCCGGCTCAGGCCGCCCGCGCCCCGGTAGGCGGCCCGGTCGGGTTGAGCCGTCGGCTTTTTCGAGCGGTTTGCCAGTCAGCGCCAAGCAGTGGCAAAGGCGCGCGATAGCGAAAGGCGCCAGCCAGCGCGGCCTTGACCAAGCCTGGGGTGGAGGGGCGTGTTTCCTTCCGCCATCCGCCGATGGGCGCCAGGGCATCGAGGTGCGGATCGGGGCGGGCTGACTGCATGATCACCAGAGCCGCACCGACCTGCACGATGTGGAGCCAGCGCAGCAAGGTTTTGCGCGTCTGCATCCACATCTCCTGAAAGCCTTCCGTGTATTTCAGGTCGCGGAACAGCGGCTCCGTTGCCGAGCGCCGGGCATAATTGATGAGGATCGCCTCATCGGACAGCGTGGTGTCGGTGGACAGGAGCAGGCGGTCGGGAGACCAGTCCTGTTTGCCTGTGTCGTACATCGACACCCGAACGATGCGGGCCGCGAGGCCGCGCAGAATGCGGGGGCGGCAGGTGATCCCACACCAGCGCGCCCGAACGCCGCCATACACCGCGAGGCAGGCGTGGTGAACCGGAAGAGCGTCCAGGTCGGCCCGGGTGATCTGGCTTCCGTACTTCTTGGGCGGTCCGCGTTTGCCTGGCGCGGCCGGCTCCGGGAAGTGGAACAACGCGCTGTCGTGCCGAACCCGGCCGATGACGGTGATGTCGCGCTGCGCGGCCCAGAGGACCAAAGGCCTCTTGATGAACCACAGGTCCATGACGACGGCGACCGCGGGGAACTGGCTGGCCACGGCGCCGAGCAGGGCCTTGGCCAGCGAGAGCCGGCCGGGATTGCCCTGGGCTTTCACCACAAGCGAGAGGAGCGGCACGGCGCGGAACCGCCCGCGCTCGTCGGTGATGCTGGCGGACAGGGTGACGATCTGCTGGCAGAGCACGAAGCGCAGGCGATTGGCGCGTTTGACATGGTCAAAACGAAACGCGGCGTCGGGAGCTTTCTTCGAGCTTCGGAAAAGCAGGGTGTCGTCGATGATCAGATAGTGGCGGGCTTCCGGAAACTCGCGCTGGACGATGGCGCACAGAGCGCGGACCAGGGAGATCCACGGGAACTGAGCGTGCTCGACGAACCAATAGTAAGCCTGCCAGCTCCGGCGCGGGGTGATCGCCAGAAGCGCCTGGCTGATCATCCCGCGGGGCGTCAACATCGTCCCCAACAACAGCTCAAGCAGCGTCCCCAATCCTCGCGGCGGGATTGAAGCGACCAGATCAACCAGCCATGTCTTCAGGGTCGCCGGGAAGACGGCTCCAGGTCCTGGGCTCATCGGCGCCTCCAAGCACCGGGTGGGGCAGCACCCAGATACCTGGCCGTCTCCCGACGGCGCTCACGCCAACTTACCCTTTTTTGTACGGCACCGCTGCCGCTGGCGATCTCGCCTCCCTAGAAACTCCAGTGGAAGCGATCAAGCGCCGCCGGTAAAACCCGACAGATCAATGCGATAGCATTGATGGAAAGGGTGATACGGACGACGCCTTCAGGCGCCGTCCGTATCATCGGCAACGCCCTGCGCTCCCACACCGATGCGGCGCAGACAACCGAGATCGCTATCGCCGTGGAGGTCCTCAACCGCATGCTCGACCCTGGACGCCCGAAGTCCGTCCGCGTCGCGTGAGCAGCCGCCGGGAAAGGGATCTTCTCGGTCCGCCGAGCCTCCCTGCAACATACTGCATTGCTCGACCAGGCATCCGCGCCGGTCGCGGCCCGTCCACCCGAAAGCGGTGGTGATCGTTCCACCACGCGATGATGCGGCGCTCGGCACCACCGCCGTGACAGCCCCCCACCATGAATGGCGGCCAGGGTAGAAGGACCCTTCAAGCCCTCTCCATACCCGCGTATTACGCTGCCGAATAGGGAAGATGCATATTTCTTATTGCCAGCATCATACATCCTATGCTAATCGACAGTAGGCCATACATGCAATATGCATACGGTGACTACACTAATATGCATGTCGAATTTGTTAAGCCGTTTATCGATGACAAACATATGATGCAGGTACGCTGTCGATGCCAAGCTTAGGCGATCAGCATTGAATCTATCCCATGGCAACGCCGGGAAATGCTTGATCGCAGCCACCCTTTTAATTGCTCTGCGGCCAAGAATTTGTCGTGCATGAGCGATTTGCAAGAACCTCAGACTCAAGGTCGACTGACATGGAAAGCTTGAACTCCCACATTTTACACGTGCTGAAGGACCTGCCCGACGTGCCGGTTCGCGCGCCGCTGCTGAAGGCATTTGGCAGCCACGCGGCGGAATTCGCCGCGATCGAGGACGGATTTCGCAGCCTGACCTCGCGCCGGCATGACACGAAAACGCTGCGCCGGTTTTTTGCGAGCTGGAGTCAGACCAACAACAGCGCCATGACGGTCGCGGGGATCAGCAACCGGCTGACCCTGAAGCTGCACCGCGGCGAACCGGTGCGCGACCCGCTCGCCCTGCTGGAAACCTTGACCGCCTTGCACCGCATCAGCGACGAAGATCTCGCGGTGACGCACAAGGTCTTGCACTCGGAAATGTTCTACAACATGGCGACCGGCATCGTCGGCGACGATGAATGGCTGCTGCACCGCTACCTCGATCCGTCCGCCGTCGAATTCAAGGTGTGGAAGGATCACATGTCCTTGCGTGAGGCCGATGTCGCGCTGGGCCTGATGACCACGCTGTCCCATGAGATTTACACGCATGGAGAAGTGGAGTTCATTCTGCCGTTGTTCACGCAATGGCTGATCGGGCATTACGACTTCAGCGAAGAAGATACGCTCCGCACGCTCACCTGGATCCGCGTGCATTGCGGCGGCACGGAAAAGAGGCACTTTTTCCACGCGCTGGACACCGTCGCCCATTACGACCGCGCCGTCGGGATCGATTGGGAGAGCTGCGATCTGGAAGGGATCGTCGCCCAGTATTTGCGGAAGAAATCCGCCGTGCTGCAAGCGCTGTTTTCCGTCTGCCATGCATGATTGCCTCCACCCGGTCTTGGCCGAGATGGACGACGCCGGATGGGTGACGGCGCAGCATCCGGCGGTGAGCCGATTGCTCAATCCAAAGGACTGCTCGGATCGCGCGCTGTTGCTCTCCGGTGCTTACCGCGACCGGATGCGCAGGCTGACCGGCTTGCTCGACATGGCCTTGCGGGCGGTGGTGCAGCGGTATTTCGCCGATGCGCGGATCCGCGCGATCTATGCCCTTCCGCCGGAGCTGGAACACATCCTGCGACTGGCGGCGCCGAGGCCGTACCGGGTCGGCTGGTATCGGCCGGATCTGGTGTTCGATCGCGACGGCACGGCGCGGATTTGCGAGATCGGCGCGCGGTACCCCATGAACGGCTGGATGGTCAGTCGCGCGCTGTCGAAGGGGCATACCGATTTCTGGGACGATTTGTGCGCGCTGTATCCGCCCGGCAGCACGCTGGCCCTGGTGCACCAGCGAGAGCCGAGCGGTGAAATCGATTGCCTGTCGGACCACGTGCAGCGCCTCGGCGTCGGCTTCCTGGCTCTGCAACCGCAGGAACTGGACGTGCGCGACGGGCGCCTGCACGCCCGCGGGCGGGTGCTGGATCATCTGATTCTGCAACTGGATCGCAGCGAACTGCTGGCGTTCACCCCCGAGGTCCTCGCCCATCTGGTGGAGCACGGGGATTACTTCAACGACGTCCGCACCGTGATCCTGGTGCACGACAAGCGCGTTCTGGCTGTGCTGTCGGACGCCGCCATCATGCGCGACGCGATGCCGTGGGACCTGTATGCGGAATTGCGGCCGCACTTGATTCCCTCGACCTGCGTCGGTTCGGCCGCCGAGGCCGAACGGTTTCTGCAGCAGGACGGCGACTGGATCGCCAAGCAGAGCAGCGGCGGACGCGGCATCGGATCGCTGGTGCGTTCGCGTTGCAGCGCGGACGACTGGGCCGAACTGATACGGCGTGACTGGCCACGCCTGATGTTTCAACCTTATGTCGACCAGCTCGACTATGTGGATGCCGACTCCGGCCAGCCGATCCACATGGTGGGCATGCTCTTGTGCCGCGACGCCGTGTGCTATGGCAGCGGGGTGTTTCGCGGCTCGGACGACGCCGTGATCAACCTGCACCAGCAGCGCGGTAAGCTATACCCGTGCAAGGCGGTTCCATGAGCCTTTCGGTCGTCGTTCCGCTGTACAACATGGAGGGCTGCATCGACGAGGCCCTGGCGTCGCTGGGGCGCCAGACGCGCCCGCCGGATGAGGTGATCGTCGTGGACGACGCCTCGACCGACACGGGTGCGGCGCGCGCCGAGGCGGGCTTGAAGCGGCTCGCCGGGATGGGCGTGACGCGCGCCGAATTGCTGCGCCTGCCGAGCAATGGCGGCCCGAGCGCGGCGCGCAATCACGGTTTGGAGCGTGCGCGCGGCGAGGTTCTGGCGTTTCTGGACGCCGACGACCAGTGGCGCGAGGATTGTTGCGGCGAAATCCTGCGCTGTATGCACGCCTACGCCCTGGACGTGCTGGTGCTGGGATTCGATACGGCGCCGCACGACGAACGCTTTCCCGACATGGCGGCCTTGCGGAACGAAACCGTTCCGCTGGACGGAGACCTCTACCGCTTGCCGCGCGTGACGGCCAGCGCCGGCAACCCGGACTTTTTCATGGGGCGCGCCAGCAACGTGGCGGCGCGCCGCGACGCCATCGGCGACGAACGCTTCGCGGACGGCCATCACCTGAACGAGAACATCGATTTCTGGTACCGCGTCTGCAAAGGCATAGGCCAACGTCGCGGCGGAGGGACGCCGGCCGCGGCGGGTCTGCTCGCCCGCCCGATGATCCGGTATCGGATCTCGCCCGACAGCCTGTCGCACCGACGCCGTGCCGATTGGCGGAGCTTGCCGGTTCCGCCCAGTCTGGAGCGCTTTCGCCACAGCGACGATGCCGACGACCGCGGGCTGTGCGGCACGGTCGGCCGGCGCTGGCTCGACTTCGCGATGGAGACGCTGGCCGATGATGCCCAGCGCCGCGCGTTTTGCGCCGCCCACGGCGGTTTGCTGGCGCATTTCGGCATCGACCTGCCGTCGCTGCGGGAAGCCGCCTGATGCGAACGCCGGGGGAGGACCTCATGAGCCACGACGCATGCTCGACCGCAGAGGAACGCGAGCGCGTCATGGCGCAAACATTCGAGATCGCCCGCGCCCATCCGTTCTGGCGCTCGTTCTACCGGGCCTGCGGCGATTGGCGCGGAACGCCGGTGTGCCACAAAAGCGATCTGTTGGCGGCCCTGGACGGCTTCTCGCTATCCGGGGAAGCACGCGGGGTGTATCTGGTGCGGTCGGGCGGCAGCACCAACGCGCCCCTGATCTTTCCGGTGGACATCGCGGAAAACCTCGCCCAACGGCAGGCCCTGGCCGAATGCCTGACGGCCAGGGGGGTCTTCACGCCGCGATCGGTGGTGCTGAACATCTTCAGCTACAGCGGCCTGTACCGTACGGCGGCGATCATCGACGATGTGCTCGAACGGTGCCATGCCACCACCTTGCCGCTGAGCTCGCAGGCGCCGTACGGGGACATGCACGCGGCGGCCGAATTGTTTCAGCCCACCCATCTGGCGGGCACGCCGTCGATATTGACCCTGTTCGCGGGCTGGTGCGAGGAATCCGGTCGAGCCGCGCCGCATATTCCGCAATTGCTGTATGCGGGCGAGTTGTTGCGCGACTCGGTGCGCGAGCGTTTGTGCCGCACCTTCGGCATCCGGCAGATCTGGTCCTTGTACGGCGGCGCGGAAACCGGGATCTGGGCGGTTTGCAACGCCAGCGAGACGCCGGGAGTGTTCACCGTTCTGCCGCAGGTTCTGGTGGAAATCGATTCGGCGGACGAGGAAGGGTTCGGCGAGATCGTCGTGACCAACACGTGGCGCAAACGTTTTCCGCTGTTTCGCTACAGCCAGGGCGACGTCGGCCGGATCGTGATGCGGGACGGCGAGCGCATGCTCGAGATTCGCGGCCGGCGGCCGCGTTCGTTTCGCTTTCACGAAATCACCTACGATGACAGCGGCTTTGCCGCCGTGGCCGAAGGATGCGCCGCGTGGCAGGCGGTGCTGGACTTCGGCGCCGACGGCTGCGACCGGCTGGGCCTGCATGTGGTCTGCGACGACGTGGCGGCGCTCGCGGCCATAGGCGAACGGTTGTGCCGGCACATGAAACAAGCCAAGGACAGCAAGGCGGTGTACGTCCGCGCAGTGAACCTTGCCGATTTGCGCATCGACCCCACCACCGGAAAGACCGCGACGCTGGTCGATCTGCGTCGATAAATCTTCAAGCAAGCGCCATGGAAAAACTTCAAAATATCTTATTGTACGAGTGGAATTCGTGGCGTGGTTATTTGATCAGCCACTTGGTGGAGCCACATTGCGAGGCTCGATGGGACGACGAGTGGGCAGTGTTAGACGCGGCTTGCGGCCCCGGCATCGACGCGGTGCTGTTTCATCATTGCCTGTCACATGCGGCGCTGTTCCCGCGCCGGCGCGCCGAGTTCGAGCAAAGGCTGGCGCAGAAAGGGATCAGGGTGCTCAACGCGGGTCTGGCGGACATGCGCAAGCGCACGCTGCATGCGATGCTGGAGCGTGCAGGTTTGCGTTGCGCGCGCGCTGCGGCACGGACCGGATGACCAGCGTTTGTTCGTCAAGACGGATTTGAATTACGGCGGCAAGGCCGAACGTGGGTTGCCCGCCGAACTGCAACCAATGTTTTCGTTGCAGCCCGACTGCCCGATACGCGACTGGGACGATTACCGGCTGATGCGCCGCGACGAAATCGAGCCGGAATGGTGGGACAATCCCCATCTGGTGATCGAGAATTACATTGCCCACAACGATACGTTATACCGCGTTTACGGCTGCGGCCATGCGCTGATCTGCATCCTGGCCCACAGCAAGGATCTGATAAAGAAAGAAGATGAGCACCCGGATGATCGATGGGTCTATGTCGACCGCAGGCAATTGAACGCCGATTATAGTGTCATAGGCGAATTTCAAACGGACCTGTGGCAGCAATTGGCCGGTTTCACCTCGTGTTATCCCTTGGACTATTTTTGCCTGGACGTCGTGCATGACGGCGAACATCATACGATCATTGATTTAAACCTGACGCCGTATTTTGGGGAGGAGCCATCGGATGCACAATGGCTTGCCATTCTGCGACGTGGCTTGCACGACCTGACCCGCGACCGCCGATGAACACCATATCCGTTCTGATCGCCGCCTTTCAGGCGCGCCGCTGGCTCGGCGACTGCCTCGACGCCGTGTATGCGCAGACTCTGCCGCCCGATTGGCGCTTGCAGGTCTTGCTCGGCATCGATGGGTGTGCCGATACGCTGGATTACATCGAGACGGCGCGCCGTCCGACCTTGCAAACGGTGTATCTGCGGCGCAACCGCGGCACATACGTGACCTTCAACACCCTGATGCACTATGCCGAAGGCGATTTGATCGCGCGCTTCGATGCGGACGATGTGATGCTGGATGGCTACCTGGCCGAACATATCGACGCCTTGCGCGGTGGCGCGGACCTCAGCATGTCGTGGAGCGTGTACACGGACGAACACCTGCGGCCGACCTCGATCGTCCCGGCGCTTCCGGATTACCGCCCCGAATGCGGTATGCGGCGCAAGGGCACGGACGGACAGTTCGTTGCCAAACGGCGCATCTGGCAACGCTTGGGCGCGTTTCGGCCATGGCCCTGCGGCGCGGATACCGAATTCGTGATCCGCGCCCAGGCGGCCGGGTTTAATGTCGTCGTTCTGGAGAAATTCCTCTACTTGCGCCGCACCCACGCCACGTCGCTGACCGCCCATCCGGCGACCAACTATGAATCGACAGAGCGGATGCAATTGCAGCAACTGACCATTGCTTACCGTGACGAATATTCGTCTGGTATTCGGTCTGTCAATGTGGATGTTGAAATTGAACCCGACCATACTTGCCTTCCAAAACAATTCGGCCCAGACCCAGCACTTCTGTCATAGGTGAACCGCGCCGGGTTTCCCGGAGGCCGGTTTGGTTGAGTCACGCCGCCATGGCGACGTCCTCGGTTTGAGCATAGTAGCGTGCCTCGGCCTCGGCGGGAGGAATGTTGCCGATGGGCTCGAGCAGGCGCCGGTGGTTGAACCAGTCCACCCATTCCAGGGTGGCGAACTCGACAGCTTCCAAGGTGCGCCACGGCCCGCGGCGCCGGATCACCTCGGTCTTGTGGAGGCCGTTGATCGTCTCGGCCAAGGTGTTGTCGTAAGAATCGCCGACGCTGCCCACGGAGGGTTCGACGCCGGCCTCGGTCAGACGCTCGGTGTACCGGATAGCAACGTATTGCGACCCGCGATCGCTGTGAACGGGCGGTCGAGCTCCGCCTGGGCGAAATACGCCGACGCCTTGCGCAGGATCTCGTTCGCTTGGCGCAGCTCACGGTTCTCGCGCTCCAGCGCCTTGATCCGCTCCCGCTCATCCGTCGTCAGACCCGGCCGCTTGCCCTGGTCACGCTCGGCCTGCCGGACCCAGCCTCGCAGCGTCTCGGGATTGCAGCCGATCTTCGCCGCGACCGAGCTGATCGCCGCCCACTGCGAGGCGTACTCCCCTTGATGCTCGAAAACCATGCGCACGGCGCGCTCGCGCACCTCAGGGGCGTATTTGGCTGATGCTTGTTTGCGTGGGTGTGTTTGCTACCGAATACCGGATACGTTCAAACTGCCTCGCGCAGGCGCTTCAGCACGCCTTCCCAGTCGCCGGGCTTTTCTTGCCGGAGCAGGCGAACTGCGGGATACCAAGGCGTATCACTGCGAAACCGCATCCAACGCCAGTCGGCGAAGTAGGGAAGCAGCGCCCACGTGGGGCATCCCAGGCCACCGGCAAGATGGACGGTCGAATTGTCTACCGACACGATCAGGTCCATGGCACAGATCATCGCAGCCAAGCCGTCGATGTCACTCCAAACGTCAATGGTTGGATCGATCGCTACCGGAATGCGTGTAGCGGCGATCTGCGCAGCAACGTCTCCATATTGCAAGCTGATGAGTTTTACGTCCGGCCTGTCCAGCGCGCCCGCAAGCCGGTCCAGGGGGATCGAGCGCAAACGCCCCAAAGAGGCATTCTTGCTGCTCCAGGAGATCCCGATCAGCCGGCGCCCGTCGGCGTGACGCCGCCGCGCGGCGGTCACACGGTCGGGATCGGCTTTCAAAAAGGGCGTCTGATGGCCAGCGAAGTCGTCCAGCCCTCGGCGCATCCGGCGCGGCAGGCTACCTGCCGGGGATTGCGCGACGATGTCCGGTGCAATCAGCCGATCGCTCAACGGTTCAGTGCGCGGAACGATCGTGACCGCCGGAAGGGCGCGAGCGAGCAGCGGAGCCAGACGCGGGTCACAGTCCAGCACGACGCGCACGCCTTCCGTCGCCAACTGTGGGATCAGGCTGGCGAACATCACCTCATCTCCCAGCCCCTGTTCGCCCCACACCAGCAGGGCGCCATCCGCCGGCGCGATCCCGTCCCACGGCGGTTGAGGAAAGCCAGGGTGGGGAAAACGACCGGCAGGTACGTTCCAGCCCTGTTCGTATTCATCCCAGCCTTCCGCCAACCGACCAAGCGTTAGCAGACCAATGGAGCGGTTGAAGCGGGCCTGAGCGTTGGCCGCGGGATCGGCGCATATCGCATGTTCATAGGCGCACAGTGCCTCTTCCGTGCGACCTTGGGCCATCAGCACGGAGCCGAGTATGTTCCACCCGGATGCAAAGCCGGGATCTGCGACGACCGAGGCACGCGCGTCGACCTCCGCGCGGTCCAACATACCGAGTTTGAGCCAACTGTCGGCGCGGTTGTTCAACAGCACCGAGTTTCCGGCCAACAGGATCAGTGCGCGCCCATACGCGACCGTTGATTCGGACAGCTGTCCCAGTGCCTTCAGCCGATTAGCGGCGTCATTCCACAGCGTGGCCGAGTTGGGAGCAAGCGCCGCAGCGGCCCGCGCGGCCTCCGCGGCCCGCTTCAACTCACCCGCCTCCGCAAGCAAGGCGCTGAAGGTCCCGAATACCCCGCCGTCCCGCAAGCCGTCTGGAGCGCCGCGAAGGGCTACCATCCCTCGGCTGTGGGCTGCCAATGCCGCACCGCTGTGGCCGAGCCCTTGTTCCATGGCGGCCAGCCGCAGTAGAGCCTTCGGGTGAGCCGGCTCCAGCACCAGCGTCGTCTGAAACCCTCTGCGCGCTTTGGAAAGCTGCCCCTGTGCTTCCCACAGCAACGCGCGGTTCAAGTGGATGTTGGCGTGCTGCGGCGCTGACGTCAGCAATGTACCATATTGAACGTCGGCCTCGTCCAGGCGCCCGAGATCGTGAAGCACTCCCGCCAATTGGAAACGCAGGTCGGCGTCCTCCGGCCGCAGGGTCAACGCGTTGGCGTAATGGTGGGCGACCTTGTCCAGCCGGTTCAGCGTGGCGAAGACCCGAGCCAGATTGGTGTAGAAATCGGCAATGCCGGGGGCAACGGCGATAGCGCGGCTGATCCGGTCGGCGGCCTTGTCCGGTTGACCGGTTCGCGCGGCGAGGATGCCCCAGAGGTGAAACGCAGGGGCATGGTCGGGGGCGACATCGAGAATGCGGCGATACAGGGTATCAGCCTCGGCGAATTGCCCAGCCTCCTGGTAATCCAGCGCAGCGACCAGCGCTTCCTGCAACGTTGCCATCCTCCTTTGTAGAGCGACACGAATCACGAATTCAAGAGCCCGCTGCTTTAAGATACGCCACCCTTGTGATTGCGCACGGCGCTGGCCGAGTGCCTGATTCCGGGCGGCCGCCTGGCGCATCGGGGGTGGTTCGGGCTTTGCCGGAATCCGGGTGATGACGACGTGAGAAGGGCGGCGTGTCGAGGTGGGTGGGCAAACCTGCCCGAACCTCCACGAAGCAGATCATCGAGGCGGCGGTGGACGCCTTCCTGGCTCCGCCCATCCCCAATTTGCGCGATCACCGCCGCCGCAGAGGAAATGGCGCCGCCTGACCAGTCCGTGACCCTGGTTCCCGCATAGCTCTGCACTGGCCAGTCCGACCGCTTTCATATCACAAATATCAATGGAGACATCTCGGCTTGCGTTGTACACGCCAAGCACGTACCGATGACCGAACGATGCTGTCACCTGGGGGTTGGGTATGGGATTCGCGAAAGAGCTTTATACCCGCGAGTACTTCACTAGCCGTGACGCGGACGGAAACAAGCTGCATTACGGCGCCGTGGGCGCGGAGGAATGGGAAGCCGGCAGCATATCGGTCATCCACCGCACGCTGATCGACCAGATCCCCCTGATCCATGCCAACGTGCTGGAGATTGGCTACGGACGGGCCGAATCGGCTCGGTACCTGCTGTCCACTGGGAAAGCTGCAAGCTACGTCGGGGTGGATTTCTCGGAGGCCGCCCACGACCTTGCCCGGACCACCCTTAAGGATTTTCCGGCAAACCGTTGGTCCGTCCATTGCGACGATGCTCTGCCGTTCCTGATGCAGAAGCGCTTCACCGCCGCCTTCGATGCCGTGCTGATGCTCGACGTTATCGAACACATCCCACAGACCGAAGTCCAGAGCTTGCTTCCTCTGCTTCACGCTGCACTGCTGCCGGGCGGCTTCATAATCGTCAATACGCCTTTCTATTTGATGGACGAAGATTACATCGCGCAAAACTATGAATACATCATGCCGTCACCCAGCGATCTCATTCCTGAAACGCGAGGCATGCATTGCAACAAGTTCACCGAGCAGCGCCTGCAGCGTGAATTCGCCGAAGCAGGCTTTTCCTGCATCGGCCCGGCATTGTTTCGTCAGGTGCGCACATCGTCCAGCCCGACAGTAGCGGCGGCTGGTTCCATTGCGGAGCCGAGACAGAATACCAAGTGCGCCATTGTGATACCGGTCGGTCCTGGTCACGAAGGCCTCTCACAGCAGGCGATTGCGTCCGTGCAGGCAGCGGCGCAGACAGACCCGGGTCCATTCACGGACTTCGATTGTCTCTTGATCGATGACACGGCCGGTACGAAGGGGCGGTCGGCGGCACGGAACGAGGGCGTGAGAAAGGCAGCCGAGCGCGGTGCCGATTGGCTGTTTTTGCTCGATGCTGATGACCTGATGACGCCCAATGCCTTCCAGCTCATAGAATCGCACGTCAATCGGGCAGATGCGCTGTGGGGGCTTATCCTGGAGGGTGAGGGGTCGACCGCGGACAAGGGAACAGTCACCGGCAGCATCCGGACCCCACAATTGCCACGTATTCAAGGACTTCCTGATCTGCTCCTGCACGATCCGTTCATGACCCTCCAAATGGGTCACTTTGTCAGAACAGACGTAGCGCTGGCCAATCCGTTTGATGAGACCATGGATGTAGGAGAGGATTTTGACTATTACTTGCGGATTTGGGAAAGTGCTCGCTGCCTGAAAATCCCCGCCCCCTTGTTTCTGAACCGGCGCGGCCTCCACTCCAGTGGCCCTCGCTCGGCGACAGGCGCCGATTGGAGGGTCGCCGTGGAACGCGTACTGGACAAGGCGCGACAGGCTCACGGCCTCGTCCCGACGAGTCCCCTGGCCATCGACGTCCGCAACGCCGCCACCCTTGACACGCGGATGTGGCAACGCAATTTCGGGCTCGTCGAGCCGGGAAGCCTTTTCGGCATCAGCCGGCAGTTCCCCTACCACGGTTTCGTGCCGGTCGTGCCGAGCATCGGCGAGCCTTTCGTCATGTTCGACGACAACGACGATCTGGTCTGCATGAGCTTGGGATGGCGTGGCACCTATGAACCAGCCTCCCTCCGCCTCTGGCAGCGTCTGGCGCTCAACGCAAAGGTCGTTTTCGACATCGGAGCCTACACCGGCGTCTACGCACTGATGGCGGCGCGGGCAGCGCCTGACGCGCGGGTGGTCGCGGTCGAGCCGGTCGCCGCCAATCTGGCCCGATTGGCGAAGAATCGCGATGCGAATGCCTGCGACACGATCCTTCCGGTCCGCGCCGCGATGCTCGACCACCTGGGTGAGGTCACCGTGCACCGCACGGCCTCACGGGATTTCCTGACGTCGGGAGCCTCGGTCATCGGACATCGGCACGGCGAAACCACCGAAGAGGAGCGTGTGCCCGCGGTTACAGGGGCCGAGTTGTTGACGCTGACCGGCGAACTGGCCGTGGACTTGGTGAAGATCGATGTGGAGGGTGCCGAGGAGCAGGTTCTCGCCGGAATGGCCGATCTGCTGGATCGCTGTGGACCCGACCTGTTGATCGAATGCCTGGACGAGGAGGCGGCTGGCCGCGTGGACGGCATTTTGCGCGCCCATGGCTACCGGTTTCATGCCATCGACGACAACGCCCTCAGCGTGACGCAGACCGAGCGTTTCACCGCGGCAACCGGGATGCATTCGCTCAACCGCTGGGCGACCAAGCGGAGCGCCGGATTGACGGAGTCCATTGTGCGCGCCGCCGGCCTGTCGTTCGTGCCCCACGCGGGATCTGTGACGTGAGTGGCCGAGATCGAGGCGCTCGCTGCTCTCGATGCCGCGCCGGGCGGTGCGTGGAATGATCGCGCGGCGGCAGTGGGCGAAGTGGTAGCCCTTGTCGGCGTGCAACTTGGCCGGTCGGCGCCGTGGCCGGCCCGCAGACGCCGCCAGCAGGTGATGCCGGTGCGCAGCACGAACAGGATACCGGTCAGGGCCGCACGATCATTCAGTCGAGGCCGTCCGCCTTTCGGCTTGGGCGGCTCCGGCGGGATCAGCGGTTCGATGATCGCCCACAAGGCGTCGGAAACAAAGGGCTTTCAAGCGATCGCCCTGCTGTTGCCCGCCTCGGCTGTTGACAATATTCCTAGCGCGCGGCAGCATGGATGCGACACTGCCGCCTCCCCTGCCCCGCCTCCCGCCGTCCGGCCCGACGGCGTGCCGTCTTGCCTTTTTTCGAGATCCTCCCGGCCGGGATCGAAGCCGGTGGGCGAATGCAACACCCTGCGGAATGTGTTGCATCCGGTTGCATTGGGTTACATTTCCTGCCGGCAGCGCCCCCTCGCTTGACCGCGGTCAAGTGACGGTTCCCGGAAGCCGCTACCTTGCGAATGACTCGCATTCGTAACTGGCGGCCGGCACGCGGACCGCCACCGGGGGAAGACACCACATGCTCGCACGAGGACACACCGGCGCGGCCACGGCCGCGCTGCGCACCAGACACGCACTCGCCGGACTGACCGCCGCCTCGGTGGTGGCGCTGGCCGCCGCGGCGGCCCACGCGCAGTCGGCAGCACCCGGCGCGGCGGTCGTCCTCGACGCGGTCACCGTCGAAGGCGCCGCGCGCGCCGGGGACACCGCCCGCAAGCGGCTGGAGGCGATCCCCGGCGGCACCGCGCTGGTGGTGGACGAGGATCAGGCCGGCAAGGCCAACGTCACCATCGCCGACGTGCTGGCGACCGTGCCCGGCGTGGTGGTGCAGAGCTTCTTCGGCGGCAACGACCAGCCGCGCATCCAGATCCGCGGCTCCGGCCTGCAGCAGAACCCGGTGGAGCGCGGCATCCTGGCGCTGCAGGACGGGCTGCCCATCAACCGCGCCGACGGCTCCTACATCGTCGGGCTGGCGAACCCGCGGCAGGCGGAGGTGACGGAGGTCTACCGCGGCTACACCAGCAACCGCCTGGGCGCCACGGTGCTGGGCGGCGCCGTCAACGTCGTCTCCCCCACCGGCACGTCGGCACCCGGCGTGCGCTTCGGCGCGGAGGGCGGCAGCTTCGGCCAGTTCACCACCACCGCCCAGGCCGGCGGCCGGGCCGGGACGCTGGACGGGCTGGTTCAGGTGCAGCGCAGCCGGCGCGACGGCTTCCGCGTCTACAACGATTCCGAACGCACCGCCGTCGACGCCAACGCCGGCGCCCGGCTGTCGGACGCCGTCACCACCCGCTTCTTCGCCGGCTACACCGACCTGTCCTTCGACGTCGCCGGCCCGCTGACCCGGCGGGCGCTGGAGGCCGATCCCCGGCAGGTCCACGCCGGCCCGCGCGTGGTCGGCGGCGTCGCCGTCGATCCGGGGCCGAACGTCCCGCGCGACCGGCCCCGGCGCGAGGCGCGGCAGGTCCGCGTCGGCAACCGCACCACGGCGACCTTCGGGCCGCACCTGATCGACGCCGCCCTGGGCTACACCCGCACCGAGGACACCTTCCGCTTCCCCATCTCCTCCGGCATCCGCAAGACGGAGGGCGGCGACGTCACCGCCGTCGCCCGCTACGCCTACAGCCCCGACGCCGCGCAGCCGCTGCCGCTGTTCGAGACGACGCTGCGCTACGTGGTGGGCTCGGCCGACCGGAAGGACTTCCTGAACCGCGCCGGCACCCAGGGGCCGCTCCTGGGGCAGAGCGAGCTGGACGCCAGCACGCTGTCGCTGCACGCCGGCATGAACCTGCCGCTGGGCGCCGGCTTCACCCTGTCGCCGGGCCTGACCGTGGCGCGCGCCACGCGCGAGAACGACGACACCTTCCCGGCCGCCCGCCGGCCCACCATCGCTTACAGCCCGGCGAACCCGTCGATGGCGCTGCCGGCCGGCTCGGTCCCGGCGGGCGACACCAGCTATTCGCGCACCTACACCGGCTTCAGCCCCAGCCTGGGCCTGACCTGGAGGCCGAACGCCGACCACACCCTGTTCGCCGCCGTCAGCCGCGGGTTCGAGCCGCCGACCCACGACGACCTGATCGCCACGGTCAACGGCACGCCCAACAGCAGCCCCGGCCGCCCCAACCCGGCCAACCCGGCGCAGCCCTCCACCGCCTACCGCACGCCCGACCTGAAGGCGCAGACCGCCACCACGGTGGAGGCCGGCTGGCGCGGCCGCATCGGCCCGGCCGCCGTGGACGCCGTCACCTACTATTCCTGGGTGGAGAACGAGCTGCTCAGCCTGCGCGACCTGACCGGCGCCCCGCTGGGCGCCGTCAACGCCGGCCAGACCCGCCACGTCGGCGTCGAGCTGGGCGTGTCCGCCCACCTGACCGACGCGCTGAGCGGCCGCCTCGCCTACACCTTCCAGGACTTCCGCTTCCACAACGATCCGCTGCGCGGCAACAACCGGCTGGCCGGCGCGCCGCAGCACGTGATCAGCGCCTCCGCCCGCTACGACGTGACGCGGGCGCTGTTCGTGCAGGCGGACGTGAACTGGCGGCCGGGCAAGACCCCGGTCGACAACATGAACACGCTGTATGCCGACCCCTTCGCCACGCTGGACCTGCGCGCCAACTACGACGTGGACGAGCGGGTCAGCGTCTATGGCGAGGTGCGCAACGTCTTCGACGCCAAATACGCCTCCTCCACCCTGATCGTCGACCAGGCCAGCGCCAACCAAGCGGTGTACCTGCCGGGCGACGGCCGGGCGTTGTACGCCGGCATCAAGGCGAAGTTCTGAGCATGGCCACCGCGCTGACGCTGACCGGCATCGGCCACGCCTACCTCGGCCGCACAGTGCTGGACGGGGTCGGGCTGACGCTGGCGGCCGGCGAGGTGGTCGCCCTCGTCGGCCCGTCCGGCTGCGGCAAGAGCACGCTGGCGCACATCGCCGCCGGCGTGGTCGAGCCGCTGCGCGGCCGGGTCGAGCGCGCCTACCGCCGCCACGGCATGGTGTTCCAGGACCCGCGCCTGCTGCCCTGGGCGACGGCGCGGGACAACATCGCCTACCCGCTGCGCCTGATGCGCCTGCCGCGCGCCGAGCGGCGCGCACTGGCGGAGGCGGCGGCCGAACGCGCCGCCCTCGACGCCGCCGACCTGGACAAGTACCCGGTGGAGCTGTCGGGCGGCATGCGCCAGCGCGTCGCCATCGCCCGCGCGCTGGCCATCGACCCGGACTTCGTCTACTTCGACGAGCCCTTCACCGCGCTCGACGTGGCGCTGAAGCGGCGCATGCAGGACCTGGTGATCGCCGCCTCGCGGGCGCTGCATTTCGCCGCGCTGTTCATCACCCACGACCTGATGGAGGCCGCCCGCGTCGCCCACCGCGTGGCGGTGATGGACGCGCACGGCCGCGGCATCGCCGGGGAACGCGCCGTGCCCGGCACGCCGGGCGAACGCGGCGACGGCGACCTCTACCGCCTCGTCGCGTCCTTCCTGGCCGACGACCCGCTGTTCCGCCACATCCACGACGTCGACGAACGGCGGGCGCCATGACGAGCTGTCCGACGGTGCGGCATCCCCCGGCGCTCATGACGGTGCTCGGCGACGAGGGGTTGCGCCTGTTCTTCCCGCTGGCCGCGCTGCACGCGGCGCTGTGGCCGTTCCTGTGGGTGGTCGTCCACGGCTTCCAGCTGCCGTTCGCCGGCGCGCTGCCGCCCGGCCTGTGGCACGCGCACGAGCTGATCTTCGGGTCGTACGGCGCGGCGCTCATCGGCTTCATCAC
>NZ_DASPMG010000279.1:0-2660 GCF_035627195.1 Azospirillum sp. | reverse complement strand
GCCGACACCGCGCGCCTTCAGCAGGAGGTGCAGCGCCTGTCGCAGGAGGTGCGGCGGCTGAACCAGGATCTGGCCCAGGCGCGTGCCGGTCAGGCGCAGTCCGGTCAAGCGCAGTCCGGCCAGCCGCAGCCCGACGGCGCGAGCGGGACCAGCCAGCCCGGCCAGCCGGCGCCGACCGGCGAAGGCGCCGGGACGTCCCAGTGAAAGACGAACGAATCCGGCATTCGAGGAGGCGAGCCATGGCGCAGAGCAGCCACACCGACGACCCCGACCGCATGATCAACGTTGGCCACACCGAGCGTCTGCTGTCGCTCATCGGCGGCGGCGTGCTCGCCGTGATGGGCGTGCGCCGGCCGAACGCCGCCGGGGCGGCCATGGCGCTGGCCGGCGGCGCCCTGGTAGCGCGCGGCCTGACCGGCTATTGCCCGATGTACGGCCTGATGGAGGATTGGGGCCGGCGCGACCACGCCGCCATCCCCGCCCAGGACGTGGACGAGGGCCGCAACCGCTTCGCCCGCAACCCCGGCGACATCTACAAGGGGGAGCCGGAAGACAAGGTCGACGAGGCGCTGGAGGAGTCCTTCCCGGCCAGCGATCCGCCGTCCTTCACGCCCGGCACCACCTGAAGCACGCCGTCGTTCCGCGGCCAAGGGCCCTCTCCCCACCCCAGGGAGGGGGCCTTGCTTTTTGAAGTGTCTTTTTGCGGCGCAACGCACGCGGCGGACGTGTGTTGAGCAGCAAGTACACTGTGGCCACCGTCGCAATAATGACTGTTTAATGACACTTGTCAAAAGTTGCACGATGCCTCCGGCCGCAGTATGCTGCGCCGCAGCAAACAGTGCATTGGAAGGCCGCGCCGCGCTGGCCGCTCCACACCCTCCCAATCCCGAACACGGAAGGCACCCATGACGACGATGATCCCGGCCGCCGCCAGCCTCGCGGGCAAGAAGGGCCTGATTCTCGGCATCGCCAACGACCAGTCGATCGCCTGGGGCTGCGCCAAGGCGTTCCGCGCGCTCGGCGCCGACCTCGCCATCAGCTACCTGAACGACAAGTCGAAGACCTATGTCGAGCCGCTGGCCCAGCAGGTCGAGGCCGAGATCTTCGAGCCGGTCGACGTCACCGGCGAGGGGCAGCTGAAGGCCATGTTCGAGAAGATCGCGCAGAAGTGGGGCAAGCTGGATTTTGCGCTGCACTCCATCGCCTTCGCCCCGCGCGAGGACCTGCACGGCCGCGTGGTGGACTGCACGCGCGAAGGATTCTCGATGGCCATGGACGTGTCCTGCCATTCCTTCATCCGCATGGCCCGCTACGCCGAGCCGCTGATGACCGACGGTGGTGCGCTGTTCACCATGTCCTACTTCGGCTCCCAGCGGGTCATCGACAACTACGGCGTCATGGGGCCGGTGAAGGCGGCGCTGGAGGCCAGCGTGCGCTATCTGGCGTCCGAGCTGGGCCCGAAGGGCATCCGCGTGCACGCCATCTCGCCGGGTCCGATCAAGACCCGCGCGGCGTCGGGCATCGCCCACTTCGACGAGCTGATGGCCAAGGCCGCCGACCGCGCGCCGGAACACCGCTTGGTGACCATCGACGAGGTCGGCCACACCACCGCCTTCCTCGCTACCGACGGGGCGAAGGGCATCACCGGCGTCACGACCTACGTGGACTGCGGCTACTCCATCATCGGCTGACGCATCACGTACGGAGGCACGGGCGGCGGCCGGCGACGGCGCCGCCCGTTTCGTGTCCGCCGCTTCGATTGCATACGTTTGGTTGTACGCGGTTCATCACGCGCCTTTGGTCCCTTGCCGCGGCGCGGGTGCGTCAAATTGCCTTCCGGCCAGTGCCAGTATTCTTGTTTTCCGCCGAAGACCGCATAATTGTGCCTGCTGGTGTCCGTGAAAGAAAGACGGCGACCGGGTTGAACCTGGATGGCGCGCAATGCGGCGAGTGTCTTCGGCGACCGAGGAAAATGCTGGAACGGCGAACGATCGGTGGAGGCGGTGCCGGCGGAATTCGCGACTCGCGCCGGACACCACGCCTGGGGCGGAGGGGCCATGAGTGCCATAGCGTGGAGGCGGCAGCTCAGCATCGGCCAGCCGTCCATCGACGAAGACCACAAACACCTGATCGAGTATCTGAACCAGCTCGACGAATGCCTCACGGCGCGCGTCTACCTGCCGACGCGCGTGGCGAAGACGCTGATGAAGCTCCTGGAATACACGAAGGAGCATTTCGCGCGTGAAGAGAAGATCATGGAGGTTGTCCACTACCCAAAGATCGACGATCACAAGCGCCAGCACCGCGAGGCCGTGCGCGCCATCAGCGCGCTGTCGGAGACGTTCGCGCGCGAACCGACGCACGCCAACGCCGAAAAGATCTACACGTTCACCGCGGACTGGCTGGTCCACCACATCATCATGCAGGACACGCAGCTCGCCCCGTACGTGCGGGGCGTGTGGTTCGGGTGATTTTACAGACGTGGCCGGCGTTGCAAGCGGTTGCGCAAATCCTCCGGGGCGGGCACAACAGGGGCCTGGCCGGAAAACCGGCCGGATGGCGCGTCGGGAGATCGGGAATGGCATTCGCGGAACGCAAGCTCTTCGTGGAGCGCTGGGTCCAGGCGCCGCTCAAGGTGGCGTCGGTCACGCCGAGCGGGG
>NZ_DASPMG010000278.1:0-50986 GCF_035627195.1 Azospirillum sp. | reverse complement strand
GGCTTGGTAGGCCGTTACCCCACCAACTACCTAATCGGACGCGGGCCCCTCTCTCGGCGTAAACTTTCTCCCGAAGGACGTATCCGGTGTTAGCGTCCGTTTCCAGACGTTATCCCGAACCGAAAGGCAGGTTCCCACGTGCTACTCACCCGTGCGCCACTATGGCCGAAGCCATCGTTCGACTTGCATGTGTTAGGCATGCCGCCAGCGTTCGTTCTGAGCCAGGATCAAACTCTCAGGTTCAATTCACCACAAGTCCCGAAAGACCAGGGCAATTGATGGGGTCGCCTGTAGCGACACACCAACCTAAGCTCGATTCTGTATCTCTGCTTGGCTTGGAATGCGCGGTCAAACGACCCCGTTTTGTGCCAGGCCCCTCCACCGGAGGACCCCAACCGCAGGTCTCGCCGCCTGCGCATCCCTTCTCGAAACGATATTCATTTATCAAAGAACCCGCAACTCCTGGAGAGCCGCTCGGCTGCCACCAACCCCAAGAGGGGCGGCCCGACAAACCGGACATTCGGTGAAGAGACCCAAAGCGACACCGATTGGCCCACCATCGGCGGACCCGGCATCGTCGGCTCTCTCTAGGAGATCGTCCGGGGCGTCACCGCCGCCGTCCGATGAGAGCTAACTTAATCATCCCGCCGCCCCGCGTCAACAAGAAATCGAAGCGGCTCTTTCTTTTTTGTCCGGCGCCCGGCGAAACCGCCAGCCACCCAACAAATCCGGCAGCAAAACCATTATTGGCGAAAGACACTCCGCAGCGTTTTATCTAAACGCTACTTGAGCGTGCCTCTGCCAATTCTGGCGATGAGCCGAGCCATGAACAACGTTTACATTCGAACCTTGATCGGAGCAGCGTCTTGTCTGACGCCGCCCGCCGTGGCCAAACATGCCGTCGTCAGGGACGGCGGCTTATATGGGATGCCCACGCCCCCTGTCCAGCGCTTTTTTCATACGCCCTGCCGATCAGGCACGGCGGCACTGCAGAAGGCTGAACAGCCCGAGCGGCGGCATGCTGTGCACCGCCTCCACCGTCACCGGGCAGCCGCGCAGCAGCGCGTCCATGGTGAAGTCCGGGCGCCAGCCCAGCTTCTTGGAGAAGGGGGCGGCCGCGCGTTCGATGAAGCTGCGGATGCCGGGCTTGGTGTCGGCGAAGTGGTTGACGATCAGGATCTCGCCGCCGTGCCGGCAGACGCGCAGCAGTTCCGCCATGGTGCCCTGCGGGTCCGGGACCACGGTCATGACATACATGGCGACGACGAGGTCGAAGCTGCCGTCCTCAAACGCCAGCTTGCCGGCGTCCATCTGCAGCAGGCCCTCGACGTTGGTCAGCCCGTCGCGCTCCACGCGCTGCTGGGCGACGCGCAGCATCTCCATGGACAGGTCGATGCCGGTGACGGTGTTGTCCTTGCGGTAGGTCGTCAGCGACAGGCCGGTGCCGACGCCGACCTCCAGCACCCGCAGGCCGCCCTTCTCGTTGATCCGCTCCACGGCGGCATGCCGGCCGGGCGCCAGCAGGTGCCCGAACGTGTTGTCGTAGATGCGCGCGTAGCGCTTGTACGCTTTGCGAATGGACTCGGTGTCCATGCTCTCCCCTACCATTGTCCGGAGATTGATATGCGAGACGTTGCAGCGCCACTTTGCACCGCTTCGGCCTCCAGGTGTAGGAGAGAGCGCTTCGCGGAGCAATCGTCTGCACGCAAGCCCGCACGCAAGCCTAAGGATTTCGCATGGCCGACGCCGCACAAGACCCTTCGCTCGAATGCCGTCTCATCGACCTGGAAACCCGCCTCGCCCACCACGAGCGCATGGCCGAGGAACTCTCCACGGTGATGTTCGAGCAGGGCCGCACCATCGACCTGCTGACCGCGCAGGTCCGCCGCCTGCGCGAGCGGCTGGCGGACCTGGAAGCCGGAGTCGAGCGCTCGCCGCAGGACGACCGCCCTCCCCCACACTATTAAGAATGCACCGCATTAAGAATGCACGGGGGCGCGGACCGGCACCGGAGCGGCATTGGCCGAGTACCGCGCGGCGACCTCGCGGATCTCCGGCCAGCGGGCGCGGAAGGCCTCGACGCAGGCCGGATCGAAATGCGCGCCGCTTTCCGCCAGCACGTAGGCGCGCGCCCGCTCCACCGGCCACGCCTCCTTGTACGGGCGCACGCTGGTCAGCGCGTCGAACACGTCGGCCAGCGCGGTGATGCGGCCCGCCAGCGGGATGTCCCCGCCGCGCAGGCCGTGCGGATAACCGGCTCCGTCGAACCGCTCGTGGTGGCTCAGCGCGATCTCCGCCGCCAGAAGCAGGAGGGGCGAACTGCTGCCGGCCAGGATCTCGTGCCCGTACACGGTGTGCTGCTGCATGATCGCCACTTCGCACGCGGTCAGGCGGCCGGTCTTCAGCAGGATGTGGTCGGGGATGCCGATCTTGCCGACGTCGTGCATGGGGGCGGCGGTGTGGATGAGTTCCACGAAGTCCGCCGGCTGCCCCATCCCTTCGGCGATGATGCGGGCGTAGGCGGCCATGCGCACGAGGTGGTCTCCGGTCTCCGGGTCACGGTGCTCGGCGGCGCGGGAGAGGAACAGGATCGTCTCGCGTTCGCGCTGCACCAGCGTGCAAGTGGCGCGGGCCACCTCCTCCGCCAGCCATTGCGAGCGCGTGGTCAGGATCCGGTGGCTCTGGTGCAGGCGCAGCAGGTTGCGGATGCGGGCCAGGAACTCGCTCTCGTCCACCGGCTTGGTCAGGAAGTCGGTGGCGCCCAGGTGGAGTGCCCGCAGGCGCACGTCGCGGCTGCCGGACGTCGTCACCATGACGACGGGCACGTCCGGATGCGCCGCCTCGCGCCGGTAGGCGGCGATGAACTCCAGCCCGTTGGGCGGCGGCATGTGGTAGTCGAGCAGGATGAGGTCCGAGTCGTTGCGCAGGCACCATGCCAGCGCCTCGGCCGAGCGCGCGAAGGGCAGCGGGGCGCAGCCGGGAATGGCGCGCACGAGCGCCTCCAGCGCCGCCAGAGAGCTGACGCTGTCGTCGACGATGACGATGCGCGTCGGCGTGCCCGAAGGGGCCGTGCCGGGCAGGCAAAGGCCGCCCGGCACGGCGTCGGAGCGACCGGTGTCAGAACAGCAGGTCATCGACGTTCGCCTCCGCTTTTCCGGCCAGCGGCACATTCGGCGGATCGTGGCCCGCCACCGTCTCCGCGCCGGTGAACAGGTCGTGGATGTCGCGCTCGCTGGCCATGGTGTAGTGTCCCTTCAGGACGGCCAGCACACGCTCGCGCACCACTTCGGCGTTCTCGTCGCCACCCGCCTCCGATGCGGCGAGCGCGTCCAGCCGTTGCGCGGCGGCCCGCAGCGCGCGGCCAACTTCCTCGTGCAGGGTGATGCCGGCGGCCGTATCGGCAAGCACACGGGCGACCCGGCCACCCTCCCCCTCCAGCGTCGCCAGCGCCGCCGACAGGCCTGCCCCGATGGCATCCAATCGGGCAACGGCGGCGGCCGTCTCTTGCCCCAGCAACGCCATGCGGGAGGCGCTCTGCTCGACGCCGCGACGGTGCAGTGCCTCGGCCGCCCCCACCACCTCCCGCAAGCCAGCCATCACCGCCTGCGCGTCCTCGACCGTGTGGTTGGCGTAGGTCCGCAACTCCTGCGCGATGACGCTCAGCGTCCGGCCCTGCGTGCCCAGGCGCCCGCATTTCAGCGCGGTGTTGAGCCCGACGAGACGCATGTCGACCTCGATGCCGCGCACCGCCTCGATCTCCGTCACCAGGGATGCCAGCGAGCGTGACGCCGTTTCGGCCACCCGATCCACTTCGGCGCGCGCTTCCCCGCACGTGCCCATCAGCGCCTCCGCCTTGCCCAGTTCGGCCGCCAGATCGGCAAGGAAGGAGGTGCCGGCTCCCTGCTGCGCCGCCCCGTACAGCCGGTCGCCCAACCCGGTGATGGCGCGGGATTCGTCGGCGAGCCCCAGCAGGGCCATCGTCAGGCTGCGAATTTCGTGCTCGAACTCGGCGGCGGCGCGCCCGGCCTGCGTGGATTGCAGGCGGCAAACGGCGGACACCACGGCGGCGCGCTGCTCCTCCGATAGGGCGGCGCTCCACCCGCCGTCACCGTCCTGCGCCAGCGCGCCGGCCAGCACCTCCAGCGCGTGCCCCACGTGCTCCGCCCGCTGGCGCGTGATGTCGCCGATTTGCAGCGACCGCACTGCGGCGCTCACCCCCTCGGCGATCCGGCGCGAACGGGTGCCGATCTCCCTCGCCGCCGCAGCCGCTTGGTCGCGGCGCCGCCGCACGGCGTCCAGGCATGCCTCCAGCCGGGCGGCGGCGGCGCGCAGGTCGGCGCCGTGCGCCCGCTCGAACGCGCCCTGGCTGGCGGCGGCCGAGCGCAACTGACCGCCCAGCCGCTCCAGTTCGTGGGCGAAGCGGTCGATGGTGCCGGAGGCGGTGGCGGTCAGCCGCGCGATCTCCACCGTGAAGATGGAGAAGTCCTCGCGCTCCGCCTCGATGTGAGCGGCGGCAATGCGCGCGTTCACCGCCAACACCGAGACCGCCGCCACCGTCTTGTGCAGCCGCTGCGCCCGCTCACCGACGCTCTTCGCACGCTCCGCCAGATCCTCCAGCGCCGCGCGCTCGTCGGCCAGCGTGCCGGCGATGCCGGACAGGGTGCCGGCCACGGCGCCCAGATGCTGCATGGTGTCGCGCACGTCCTCGTGGTCGAGTTCGTGCGGCAGCGTCTCGAAGACGGACGTCAGCCGGCCCAGCGCGTCGCTGGCGTCGCACAGCCGCTCCCCGATGGCCAGGATGGCTCGCTCGGCCGGGACGAAAGGCTCCGTCGTCGCCGCCGCAACGTCGCGCAGGGTGGCGGCAAGACTGGCGTCGGCCGATGGCATGGCGAACACCGGAAGCCTTGAGCCAGCGAAAGCCCCTTCGGGTTGACGGGAGAGCCAGGCGTTCATGACCGATACCTCCTCATGCCCGCACCCGCATGATCTCGGCCGGCAGGGTGCCCAGCGGCACCACCTTGTCGGCCGCACCCAGACCGATCGCCTCCTTGGGCATGCCGAAGACGACGCAGGTCTCCTCGTCCTGGGCGATGGTGAAGGCGCCGGCCTGATGCATCTCCAGCAATCCATGGGCGCCGTCGTCGCCCATGCCGGTCATGATGATGCCCACCGCGTTGCCCCCGGCGTACTGCGCGGCGGAGCGGAACAGCACATCCACCGACGGGCGGTGGCGGGACACCAGCGGCCCGTCCTTGACCGCCACGGTGTAGCGCGCCCCGCTGCGCTGGAGCAGCATGTGCCGGTTGCCCGGCGCGATCAACGCCCGGCCGGGCAGCACGGCGTCGCCGTCCGCCGCTTCCTTCACCTCGATCCGGCACAGCCCGTCCAGGCGGCGGGCGAAGGCGGCGGTGAACGTCTCCGGCATGTGCTGGACGATGACGATGCCGGGGCAGTCCTCCGGCAGCGCCTCCAGCACGGCGCGCAGGGATTCGGTGCCGCCAGTGGAGGCGCCGATGCACACGACCTTCTCGGTCGTGCGGGCCATGGCGCGGCTGGAGGTCGGACGCGGCATGACGGCATCGGCCGACAGCTTGGCCGGCACCGGGTTCGCCGGTGCGCGGCGCCCGCCGACCCGGGCCTGCGCCGCCGCTTTCACCGCGTCGCAGATGCGCACGCGCGCTTCCAGCAGGAACTGGCGGGTGTCGGTGCGCGGCTTGGCGATCACGTCCACCGCCCCGGCCTCCAGCGCCTGCAACAGCGTCTGGGAGCCCTCCTCGGTCAGGGAGGAGCACATGACCACCGGCACCGGCCGCTGTGCCATCAGCTTGCGCAGGAAGGTGATGCCGTCCATGCGCGGCATCTCCACGTCCAGGGTGATGACGTCCGGCACCTCGTGCTGGATTCGTTGGGCGGCGACGAAGGGGTCGGCGGCCGTGCCCATCACTTCGATCCCGGGGTCGGACGCCAGGATGTCGGCCAGCGTCTGGCGGACGGAGGCCGAATCGTCGACGATCAGCACGCGCAGCTTGCGTCCCGGCTTGTGCTCCGGCTCATGTCCCATGGCGGCACCTATCCGCGGCGGAACACGGTGGCGGCCACCGGCTTCACCGGCAGGTCGCCGCCGATCATGGATTCGGCGTGGCCCAAAAACAGGTAGCCGCCGGGCCGCAGGTGCCGGCACAGCCGCTTCAGCACCGCCTGCTGCGTGTCCTTCTCGAAATAGATCAGGATGTTGCGGCAGAAGATCACGTCCATGTCCTGGTCCACCGGATAACGCGCGTCCATCAGGTTCAGCCGCGCGAAGCGGACGTGGCGCCGCAGTTCCGGCGCGATGCGCACCTCGCGCCGCTCCGGGTCGCGGGCGCGCAGCAGGTAGCGGCGGCGCATCTCCGCCGGTACCGGGGCGATCATCTCGGCCGGGTAGATCGCCGCCACCGCCTGCTCCAACACCTGGGTGCAGATGTCGGTGCCGAGGATGGAAATGCGCGGCGTCCCCTGATGGTGACCACGCTCCAGCTCGGCCAGCACCATGGCCAGCGTGTAGGGCTCCGCCCCGCAGGAGCACGCGGCGCTCCACGCCTTCAACGGCCGGTCGGCGCCGGCCCGGCGCTCCGCCCGCAGGCACGGCACCGCCTCCTCCGCCAGATAGCGGAAGTGGTCCGGCTCGCGGAAGAAGTCGGTCTTGTTGGTGGTCACCGCGTCGATCAGGTGGACGAACTCGCCCTCCAGCCCGTCGCGGTCGAACAGGATGCGGCAGTATTCGTCGAGGCTGTGCACGTCCAGCGCGCGCAGGCGCTTGCGCAGGCGCCCCTCGATCATGGTGCGCTTGGCGGGCGGCATGCGGATGCCGCTGTGGGCGTGGATCACCTCGGCCAGGCGCTGGTAGTTGCGCTCGCTCAGCTGGTCGAACATGGCCGTCTCCCCGCGTTCAGGCCGCCAGCCCGGCCGCGGCGCCGTCCGGCAACAGGACGGCGTCGGCGGCCAGCAGCCGTTCCAGGTCGAAGACGATGACGAAGGCGCCGCCCCGCCGCCCCACCCCGGCGATACAGGCGGAGTTCCAGCGCGCCCCGATCTCCGGCGGCGGCGCCAGCCGGTCCTCGTCCAGCGCCGTCACCTCGAACACCCGGTCGGCGACGAGGCCGAGGACGAGGCCCCGCCCCGCCACTGGCACCTCCAGCACCAGGATGCGCGTGCCGTCGCCCGACGCCCCCGCTTCGGCCGGGGCCAAGCCCAGCTTGCGGCGCAGGTCGATGACCGGCACGCCGCGCCCGCGCACGTCGATCATGCCCAACAGGTGGGCCGGCGCCTGCGGCAGGTGGGCGATGGGGCGGGGATCGAGGATCTCCTGCACCACCTCCACCGGCAGGGCGAACACCTCGTGGCCGACGCCCAGCGTCACGTACTGCGGTCTCTCCGTCATGGCCCTGCCCTCCCCCGTTCCGGTTCAGTAGCGCTGGAACGCCGCGTCGCCCGCGTCGCCCGCGTCAGCCAGTTCCAGCGTGAAACCGCCAGCGCCGTGGTCCTTGCCGTTCTTCACCTGCGGCTTGCCCGCCTTGCCGTTCGGACGCGCGGCCGACGCCGTGGCACGCTTGGTCGGCTTTGTTGCGGCGGACACGGCGTGCCTCGGCTCCTCCCGCACCGTGGTCGGGACCATGGCACGCGGCGCGCCCGCATCGTCGGTGCGGAAGTAGGCGATGGTGGCCTGCAGCTGCTCGGCCTGGGCTGCCAGCTCCTCCGACGTCGCCGACATCTCTTCCGAGGCCGAGGCGTTCTGCTGGGTCACCTTGTCGAGCTGTTGGATGGCTTGGTTGATCTGGTCGGCGCCGATGTCCTGTTCGCGGCAGGCGGCGGAGATCTCCTCCACCAGCTCGGCCGTACGCTTGATGTCCGGCACCAGCCGGGACAGCATGGATCCCGCCTCCTGCGCCGCCTTCACCGTGTCCGACGACAGCGTGCTGATTTCGGCCGCCGCCGCCTGGCTGCGCTCGGCCAGCTTGCGCACTTCCGACGCCACCACCGCAAAGCCCTTGCCGTGCTCGCCGGCCCGCGCCGCCTCGACCGCGGCGTTGAGCGCCAGCAGGTCGGTCTGGCGGGCGATCTCCTGCACGATGGTGATCTTCTCGGCGATGGTCTGCATGGCCTGCACGGCGCGCCCCACCGCCTCGCCGCTGACCTGCGCGTCCTTGGCCGACTGGCGCGCGATCTTCTCGGTCTGCCCGGCGTTCTCGGCGTTCTGCTTGATGTTGGAGGCCATCTGCTCCATCGACGAGGACGCCTCCTCCGCCGCCGACGCCTGCTCGGTCGCCCCCTGGCTCAGTTCCTCGGCACTGGCAGACAGCTGCTGGCTGCCCGACGACACGTTCTGCGCGGCCACCCCGGCGTCCGCCACGATGGTGCGCAGCTTGTCCAGCATGGTCTCCAGCGCCATGCCCAGCGTGTCGCGGTCCGACAGCGGCTTGGCCTGCACCGTCAGGTTACCGGTGGCGATCTCGTTGGCCACTTCGGCGGTCGCCCGCAGGTTGCCGGTCATGCGGTTCAGCGCGTCCACCAGATCCTTGATCTCGTCGTTGGTCTTGACGGTCACCTGCTGGTCGAGATCGCCGACCGCCACCGCGTTGGCCAGCGACACGGCGCTGCCCAGGCCGCGGCTGATGCTGAGCGCGATCCAGACGGCCGCGCCGATGGCGATGAGCAGCGAGCCGGCCAGCGCGGCGATCAGCAGCGTGCGCGCCTCGGCGTACTGGGCCTCGGCGGCGTCCTCGGCCTGGTGCATGCGCTCCAGGTTGCGTTCGAGTATCTCGGCCAGCGGAACCTGCGCCTGCTCCAGCAGCGTCCGCCCCGTCGTGCCGGACAACTCGAACGCCTGCGCGTTGGTAAACTGCCGGCCCAGGGCCGCGGTCTGGTCCAGGATCGTCGCCCAGCGGCTGAAGCGCTGGCCGTACTGGTCGAAGGCGGGCCGCTCGGCGTCCGGCAGCAGGCCACGCAGCGCCTCGCCCAGGCGCCGGGCCTCGGCCAGCGCGGCTTCCATCCCGTTGACGTAGGGTATCGCCGCCGAAGGGCTGCCGGCGTTTATCAGATCCTTCTCATTGCGTTGCGCGAGCAGGAGCCGGGACGACAGGCGGGCGGCCAGCAGCGCGGCCCGCGCCCGGTCCTCGGCGAATGGCTCGCGCTCCAGGCGCTCGCCCAGCTGGACCAGCGGCTCCATCATCTGGTCGAAGGCGGTGGCGGCCGTCTTCTGCGACAGGTCGCGCACGCGGTTCTCTGAGTTCTGCCGGGACAGGTCGCGCACCTTGTCCTGCACGTCGGCGTAGCGTCCCCAGGCGGCGACGAACGCGTCCATCTTCTGCTTGCCCCAGTCGGTGGCGATGGCGCGGTAGGCGTCCACGTCGGCGCGGATCGCCTCGCGTGCCCGCAGGATCTCGCCGTCGTAGCGGTCGACCTGCTCGGCGGTGACGGCCAGAATCAGGTTCTTCTCCGCCCGAACGCCGGACTGCACGTTGATGATGAGCTGCTGCGACAGGCGCAGCCGCTGCACATCGCCGCGGATCACGCTTTCGAGCGACTGGTTGAGCGAGCCGAGGCTGCCGATGCCCAGCATGGTGGCGGCGGCCGACAGGACGATCACCACCCCGAAGGCGGCGCCGAGCTTCAGCTTGACGGAAGCGCGCATGTCTCTTCTCCCAATTCAGGGGCTTGTGTCAGGCGGCGTGCGCGGACAGCAGCCGTCCGATGTCGGGGACGACGATGAACGCGTCCCCCCGCTTGCCGATGCAGCGGATGAACTCCGGCCGCCAGCGCATCCCGATACGCGGCGTCTCCTCCAGCGAAGCGGCGGGAAGCTCCGTCACCTCGTGCACCTTGTCGGCCAGGATGCCGACGGGCGTCGCCTCGCCGTCGATGTCGGCCTCGATGACGACGACGCGGGTGTCGACGGTGGGCGGCGTGCGCTCCATGCCGAACACCACGCGCAGGTCGGCCAGCGGCACCACCTTGCCACGGACGTTCACCAGCCCGCCGACGAAGGGCCGGGCGTTCGGCACCTCGGTCACCGGAACGAGGTCGAGGATCTCGCGGACGACTGCCGCCTCGACGGCGAACACCTCGTCACCCAAGCCCAGCGTGAGCACTTCGAGCGGCGTGGCGCCGGATAGGGCGTTCATGGCGGGCTCCTTCACGATGCCATTTGGCACGATGCCATTTGGCAGGGCGCCTTCAGGCGCTCTTCGCGCGCCTGGCCGAACTCGACCAGATGAAGGACGTCCAGGATCAGGGCGACCGTGCCGTCGCCCAGGATGGTGGCGCCGGAGAAGGTCTCGACGTCGGCGTGCAGCTTGGACAGCGACTTGATCACCGTCTGGTGGCTGCCGATGATCTGGTCGACCACCAGCCCCACCCGCATGTCGCCGGACGACACGATCACCACCTTCTGGTACAGCGCCGGCGGTGTCGCCGCGTTGAACAGCTCGCGCAGGCGCAGGAACGGCACCAGCTCGCCGCGGATGTTGAGGAAGCTGCGTCCCTTCGAGCGCGCGTCGTCGGCCGCCGACAGCTCGACGCACTCCTCCACCGCCGACAGCGGGATGACGTAGCGCCCGTCGCCCACCCGCACCATGAGCCCGTCGATGATCGCCAGCGTCAGCGGCAGGCGCAGCGTCACCTCGGTCCCCTGGCCGGCGGTGGTGGTCACGTCGATGGCGCCGCGCAGGGATTCGATGGTGCGCTTCACCACGTCCATGCCGACACCGCGGCCGGACACGGCGGTGATCTCCCGCGCCGTGGAGAAGCCGGGGTGGAACAGGAACTGGAAGAGGTCGGCGTCGGCCAGCTTGGCGCCCGGCGCCAGCAGCCCCTGCTCCTCGGCCCGCGCGCGGATGCGCTCGCGGTCCAGGCCGCGCCCGTCGTCGGCGATGATGATCTGCACCTCCGCCCCGGCGTGACGCGCCGTCAGCCGCACCCGGCCGGCCGGCGGCTTGCCGGCGGCGGCGCGGCCCTCCGGCGTCTCCAGCCCGTGGTCGACGGCGTTGCGGATCAGGTGCACCACCGGATCGGCCAGCCGCTCCACCACCGTCTTGTCCAGCTCCGTCTCCTCGCCGCCGGTGACCAGCTCCACGGCCTTGCCCAGGTCGCGCGAGAGGTCGTGCACCAGCCGGCGGAAGCGCCCGAACAGGGAACCGATGGGAACCATCCGGATGCCCATGGAGGTGTCGCGCAGTTCCGACGCCAGCCGCTCCACCTCCTCGGCGATGGCCTTGATGTTCGCGTCGCCGCTGCCGGCCGCCAGCTGTGTCAGCCGCGCCTGGGCGATGACCAGCTCGCCCACGCGGTCCATCAGCTCGTCCAGCCGTTCCGCCTGCACGCGGATGACGGCGGCGCCCCGGGCTGCCTCGCGCGCCGGCTCGCGGGTAGCCGGTTCCTCCTCGCGCGGTTCCGGCGTGGCGGGCGCCGCGGCTACCGGCGATGCCGGTGCCCCGTCCACCCGCTCGATCGCCAGTTCCATGTCGTCGATGACGAAGAGGAACACTTCTTCTATGGCGGCGCGCGGGCGGGCGGTGGTCAGCGTCACCTCCCAGCCAAGATAGCAGGCGTCCGGCTCCATCTCCTCCAGCGCCGGCACGCCGTCGGTCAGCGCCGTCGCCGTGCAGGGGCCGAGGTCGCGCAACTCGTCGAGCAGCAGCAGCGGGTTGGTGCCCAGCGCCATGGCGTCCTTGGCCAGACGAAAGCGGATGCGCCACGTGGCCGGCACGCCGTCCGGCGGCGCCGCCACGGCCGGCGCCTCCGGCACGGCGGCGGGCGCGTCGGTGATCGCCTGCAGGTCGCTCAGGATGGCCGCGCCGCGCACCCCGTCGGCCTCGGCCGGGCTGTCGATCAGGCTGCGGATATGGTCCTTGGAGGCCAGCGCCACGGCGATCAGCGCGCCGGTCGGCGGCACCTCGCCCCGTCGCACGCGGTCGAAGGCGGTCTCGAAATGGTGGGTGAAGGCCGCCACCGCCTCGAACCCGAACATGGCGCCGGAGCCCTTGATGGTGTGCAGCGCCCGGAACGCGCTGTCGATCAGCGCGCGGTCGTCCGGCGTCTGCTCCAGGTCCAGCAGCGCCTGTTCCAGCTGCTCCAGCAGGTCCTGCGCTTCCTGGCGGAAGGTGTCGGCCGGGTCGGGATGGGCATGCGCGTTCATGGCCCAAGCACCTTCTTGGCGACCGCCAGCAGCTGGTCCTGTTCGAAGGGCTTGGTGATCCAGCCGGTGGCGCCGGCCGCCTTCGCCTCCTGCTTCTTCCCGGCGTCCGATTCCGTGGTCAGGAAGATGATCGGCACGCCGCGGTAGGCCGGCAGCTTGCGCAACTCCCGGATCAGCGTCAGCCCGTCCATCACCGGCATGTTCAGGTCGGTCACCACCATGTCGAAGGCGGCCGTCCGCGCCTTGGCCAGCCCTTCCGCCCCGTTGGCCGCCTCGTCGGTGCGGTAGCCGGCGCCGGCCAGGGTGAGCTTCACCATCTGGCGGATGCTGGCGGAGTCGTCGACGCTGAGGATGCTCTTCGTCATGGCGTGTCTCCTCCTTTTCCCCAGAGGGCCTGGCCCCAGAAGGCGGGGTCGGATGCTGCGAACCCGCCGCGCACCAGCACCTCGCGCAGCGGCCCGGCTGCGGGCGCGGCCAGGGACAGGGCGCGGCCCTGCTCCCGCGCGCTGCGCCGGGCGGCCAGAAGCAGCTGCACGAAGCTCACGTCGACCTCCTCCGCGTCCGAGGCGTCGACGACAAGATCGCCGGTCCGACTCAGCAATTCCAAGAATTTCTCGTGGATGCTTTCGGCGTTCCGAATGGTCAAAGCGCCGCTGAAGAGCACAGCGCGAGGATCTGCCGCGTTTTCCATGGCTTTCCTCCGCATTTTCATAACCGGATCGCACCGCGGCAGCGGCTCGAAAGGCCCTATTTCTAAGCTGTCTTCAGGATAGGCCGGGCAATGATGGACTGTCGCTTATGCATATGGCGGTGCGGCATAACGGCGATTCGATACCTTGGGTGGAGCCGCTCACACCTGCCGCATACATACCATCCGCCACGCATCACCCGACGAACGGCAACCCGAAGAAGAGTGTGCGATGCGGTGGAATAGTTTTTTCGGGACCGTGTTCGTCTCGGTGTCGGGTGGCGTCGCCACCCTTCGTCCCGACAGCCTTCCGAGCCGACACCTCCATGACATCCCCGAAGCGTTCGATGCGGTCCGCGGCGATTGCCGCCGCGATGCTGGCCGTCACCGCCGGCCATGTGTCCTTCTGGTCCTGGCGCAACGCGCCGACGCCCATAGAGGCGGAGCCCGGTCGCATCCAGTCCGTGTCCTACTCGCCGTCGGGGCGTGACTACGACCCGACCGACGCGCCGGCCGTCCCGGTCGAGCGCATCGAGAAGGACATGTCCGCCATCGTCGGCTTCGCCGACGGGGTGCGCACCTACTCCGCGCTGGGCGCCCAGGGCGACGTGCCGGCGATCGCCGCACGCAAGGGCCTGGACGTGTCGCTGGGCATCTGGATCAGCCGCGACAAGACCCGCAACGAGGAGGAGATCCGCCGCGGCATCGCGCTGGCGAAGTCCGTGCGCGGCGTCACCCGCGTTATCGTCGGCAACGAATCGCTGCTGCGCGCCGACGTGACGGACGCCGAACTGGCCTCCTACGTCCGCCGCGTGCGCGCCGCTGTGCCGAAGCGCATCCAGGTGGGCACCGCCGACGTGTGGTCGGAGATGGTCAAGGCCAAGGAAACCGTGAAGGCGTCCGACTACATGGGCGTCCACGTCCTGCCCTACTGGGAAGGCGTGCCCGTCGACCGCGCGCTGTACTGGGTGCGCGACCGCCTGGACAGCGTGCGCAAGGCGCACCCCGGCAAGCCTCTGTTCATCGGCGAGGTGGGCTGGCCCAGCGGCGGCGACAACTTCCACGACGCCTTCCCCTCGGTCGAGGCGCAGGCGGCGGTGGTGCGCGGCTTCGCCGCCGAGGCCGGTGCGCTCGGCCTGTCCTACAATGTGGTCGAGGCGTTCGACGGCCCGTGGAAGACCACCATCGAAGGTTCGCCCGGCCCGACCTGGGGCGTGCTCGACACCGACCGCGCGCCGAAGTGGCCGCTGACCGGTGCTGTCCCGGCCCCCAAGAACGAGCGCACGGCCGCCATGGTCGCGGTCCTGGTGGGCCTGGGCCTGTCCGCCCTGGTCGCCTTCCGCCGCCGGTCCAACGCGCTGTTCGCGCTGGGCGCCGCCGTGGGCGCCAACGTCATCGGCCTGTCGGTCGGCATGGCCGTGGCGGGTGCGATGGGCGAGTACCTGACCTTCGGCACCGCCATGACCTGGGGCTCCGCCTTCCTGCTGGGTGCGCTGATGATCGGCGTCGCCTTCGCCGACCTGGTGGACGTGGTACGCCGCATCTTCACCGGCCGGGCGCCTGCCCTGCTGCCGCGTGAGGTGCCGGCCACGACGCACACGCCGATGGTGTCGATCCACGTGGCCGCCTGCCGCGAGCAGCCGGACGTGCTGGGCGCCACCCTGCGCTCGCTGGCACGGCTGAACTACCCCAACTACGAAGTGGTCGTGCTGATCAACAATACCGAGGACGAGGCCCTCGTCCGCCCGGTGGAAGACCTGTGCCAGGCGCTCGGCCCCAAGTTCAAGTTCCACTGGTACAAGAAGATCAGCGGCTTCAAGGCCGGCGCGCTGAACGCCGCGTTGCGCCACACGGCACCCGAGGCCGAGATCGTCGCCGTGCTGGACGCCGACTACACCGTGTCGCCCGATTGGTTGAGCAAGCTGGCCCCGGTCTTCGCCGACCCGTCGGTGGGCATCGTCCAGGCCCCGCAGGAGCACCGCGACGGCCATGAAAGCCTGCTGAAGGCCGCCATGACCGCCGAGTACCGCCCCTTCTTCGACGTCGGCATGCAGGAGGGCCTGCTGAGCCAGGCGTTCATCTGCCACGGCACCATGATCATGCTGCGCCGCTCCGCCATGGACCACGTCGGCGGCTGGTCGGAAGACGGCATCTGCGAGGACACCGAACTGGGCATCCGCATCCTCTCCGCCGGCTGGCGCGCCGCCTACACGGACGAGCGGCTTGGCGAGGGTCTGGCCCCGGACAACTTCATGCAGTTCCGCAAGCAGCGCGACCGCTGGGTGTTCGGCTCCACGCAGATCCTGCGCGCCCACTGGCGCAAGCTGCTGCCGGGCTTCACGGGCCTGACGGCGCGGCAGAAGCTGGGCTATGCGCTGAACTGGGCGCGCTGGTGGTCGGACGCGGTGGGCCTCGCGGCCGCCGGTGCCGCCGTCACCTGGACCTTCGCGTCGCTGGTTCTGCCGCTGCACCTGCCGCCGGTGGAGGCCACCGCCGCCGTGCTTGCCGCGCTCGTGCTGCGCGCCGGCTCCAGCCTCGCCGCCTCGCGCTGGGCGTCGGGCAACACGTGGCGGGACGCGCTGGGTGCGTGCGCGGTCGGCATGGCGCTGTCCACCACCGTCGCCTTGGCGGCCCTGCGCGGCCTGATCCGCAAGCGCGACGCCTTCCGCGTCACCGCCAAGGGCGGCCAGCGCGCCCCGTCGAAGTTCTGCGCGAAGCCGGAGGCCTACCTGTCCGGCGCCCTGGTCGCGGCCTCCGCCACGGCGGCGCTGGCCAACCCGCTGGGCACGGTGTCGCTCCAGCTCTGGGCGGTGCTGCTGGCGGCGATGGCGGTGCCGAACCTGCTGGCGGTGGCCTTCGCCATCGGCGACATGCTGCCGGCCCGTGCCCCGCGTCCTGACAGCGTGCCGGCCGGCCAGACGGTCAACGCGTAACCCTCCACCCCGGGAAACCCCTCCCCTCAGCTCGGAAGGCGGGGGAGGGGTCGTGGGGAGAGGAGGACTGCCGGCGGAAGGCGCCCGGCAGGGGCGGCCGTCGCCCGTTCCTCCGGGCGTGTCCTACCTCTCCCCCGCCCCTTTCACAGCCCCTTTCCCGATCCGGGAAAGGGGCTTTTTTCGTCCCTTGCGGCCGGCGGCGGCGCTCGCCTAGATTGAGCGCCCCTCCGCCTCTCGCGTGCCGCCATGCGCCTCATCCACACCGCCGACTGGCACCTCGGGCAGGTGCTGCACGGTTGCCCGCGCGATCACGAGCACGCCCGCTTCCTCGGCTGGCTGCTCGACCGCATCGGCGAGCACGACGTGGACGCGCTGCTCATCGCCGGCGACGTGTTCGACGTGCAGAACCCGCCGGTGCCGGCGCTGGCCCGCTTCTACCGCTTCCTGGCCGAAGCGCGCGCCCGCTTCCCCTGGCTGCAGACGGTCGTTCTGGCCGGCAACCACGACAGCGGCAGCCGGCTGGAGGCGCCGTCGGCCCTGCTGGCCGAACTGGGCGTGCGCGTGGTGGGCGCCCTGCCCTGCGACGCCGAGGGCCGCTTCGACCCCGACGCGCTGGTGCTGCCCCTGACGGAGCGCGACGGCACCGTGGCCGCGCGCTGCGTGGCACTCCCCTACCTGCGCCCCGCCGACCTGCCGCCGGTCACCGGGGACAACGTCGACCCGCTGATCGAAGGTGTCCGCCGCGTCTATGCCGAGGCCACGGACGCCGCCCGTCGACGCCTGCGCCCCGGCGAAGCGCTGATCCTCACCGGCCACTGCTACATGAGCGGCGGCGCCCTGTCCGACCTCAGCGAGCGCAAGGTCCTGGGCGGCAACCTGCACGCCCTGCCGGCGGACGTCTTCCCCGAGGACGCGGCCTACGTGGCGCTCGGCCACCTGCACCGCGCGCAGTCCGTCGGCGGCCGGCCGCACGTGTGCTACAGCGGCTCCCCCATCCCCCTGGCGCTGGACGAGGCCCCCTATCCGCATCAGGTGAGGCTGGCCGAGTTTGCCGAAGGGCGTCTGGTCAGCCACCTGCCTCTGCACGTGCCGCGCGCCGTAAAGATCTGCCGCGTGTCCGGCACCCCCGACGCCGCGCTGGCGGAACTCCAGGCCCTCGCCCTGGACGATCTCCCCGACCGCGCCGACTGGCCGTTCCTGGAGGTGTCCGTCACCCTGCCCGAGCCGCGCCCCACCCTGCGCGAGGAGGTGGAGGCGGCGGTGGCCGGCCGCCCCGTGCGGCTGCTGAAGCTCTCCGTCACGCTGACCGGCAGCGGCGACACGCTGGCCGAGAGTGCCGCCGGCGTCGAACTGTCGGCGCTCGCACCCGAGGACGTGTTCCTCCGCCTCTACGCCCGCCACCACGAGGGCGAACCGGACGCGGCGCTGCTCGCCGCTTTCCACGAACTGCTGGAAACCGTGCAGGGAGCGACGCCGTGAGGATCCTCGCCATCCGCGGCTGCAATCTCGCCAGCCTCGACGGCCCCTTCGCGGTGGAGTTGGACGCCGGCCCGCTGCACCGCGCCGGGCTGTTCGCCATCACCGGCCCGACTGGGGCGGGCAAGAGCACGCTGCTGGACGCGCTGTGCCTCGCCCTGTTCGACACCATGCCGCGCTTGCCCGACGGCAAAGGGGTGCGCATGGGTCGCGAGGACGACCCGGACGCGCTGCTGTCCACCGACGTGCGCGGCATCCTGCGCCGGGGGGCCGCGTCGGGCTGGGCGGAGGTGGACTTCGTCGGCATCGACGGCGAGTCCTACCGCGCCCGCTGGGAGTTGCGCCGCGCCCGCCTGAAGGCGCGCGGCGCCCTCCAGGCGCAGACAATGAACCTGACCAGCCTGGACGGCAGCCGCCGCTTCGGCGATGGCAAGCGCGGCGTGCTCGACGAGATCACCCGCCGCCTGGGCCTGAGCTTCGAGCAGTTCCGCCGCTCCGTCCTGCTGGCGCAGGGCGACTTCGCCAATTTCCTGAAGGCGCCGGCCAAAGAGCGTTCGGCGCTGCTGGAACTGCTGACCGGCACCGAGATCTACTCCCGCCTGTCCACCGCCGCCTACGACCGGGCCACCGAGGAGCAGCAGAAGCTCAAGCTGCTGGAGGCGCAGCGCGGCGGCATCGGCGTGCTGCCCGACGACGCGCGTGCCGCCCTGGATACCGAGACGGAGACCGCGCTTACCCTGGTGCAGGAGCGTGAACGCGGCGCCGAAACCGCCCGCGCCGCCGTTGCGTGGCACGAGCGCGACGCCGGGCTCGCCAAGGCCGAAGCCCAGGCCGCCGAACACCGCGCCGCCGCCGAACAGGCGTGGCACGACGCCGAGCCACGCCGGGCCGAGGTCGCCGCCCTGCGCGCCGTCCTGCCGCTCCGCCCCCTGCTGGCCGAGGCCGACCGCTGCACCGCCGAGGCCACCGAGGCCGAGGCCGCCCGCGACCAAGCCGCCACCGCCGCCGAAACCGCCCGGGGTGCCGTCGAGGAGACTACCGCCCGCCACGCCGAGGCGCGCCGCGCCTTCGAGGAAGCCTCGCTTCGCCAGGAAAAGGCCGAACCGGAGCTGGAGCGCGCCACCGCGCTGGACAGCGGCATCGCCACCCTGAGCGCCGAGTGCAGCACTGCCGACGGCGAGGTCGCCGCCATCGCCACGCGCGCCACGGCCCTGGACGCCGAGGTGACCGCACTGGACGAGGCCCTGACAGCGTTGCGCGTCAAGGCCGCCACCCTTGAGCAATCCCTTGCCGACCGCGCCACCTACGCGCCGGTGGCCGAGCAGTGGGCGCGATGGGAGGCAGCCATCGCCCGCTTTCGCGACGCCTCCCGCGCCCACACGCAAGCCCAAGCACAGTTGCGCACCCTGGCCGAGGATGCAGAGCGGCACGAACAGGCCCTGCAGGAACGCCGCGACGCCCTGGCGCAGGCCCGCACCGCCCTCGCCGACGCCGACGCCACCCTGGCCGCCCTGCGCGCCGAGCCGGTGACCCCGCTGGAGGAGATCAGCCACCGCCGCGCGGCGCTATCCACTCGCCGCGACGCCCTCGCCACCCTCGCCACTCTGGCCGAGACGGCCGCCCGCCTTGCCCGCGAGACGTCCTCGATAGCCGACGAACAGGCCCGCCAGACCACCCTCGCCGAGACCGAGGGCGCCCAGGCCGCCGCCACCGCCGCCGACCTGCACGCTCGCCAAGCCACGCTGGCGGAGGCGGAAGACACGCTGCGCCGCCTGCACCTCGCCGGCCGCGAGGACGTGGCCGGCCTGCGCGCCCAGCTGACCGACGGCCAGCCCTGCCCCGTCTGCGGCGCCGAGGAGCACCCCTGGGCCGAATCCGGCGGCGCGTTCGGCCGCCTCGCCACGGAGCAGGAGGAGCGCGTCACCGCCCTGCGCCGCGAGGTCGCCGCCCTGGGCAAGGCGCACGGCGGCCACGAAGCCGCCGCCCGCGTCGCTCGTGAACGCATCGCCGCGCTGGAAACCCGCGCCGCCGAACTGGCGCGCGAGTCCGCCGACGTGGCCCGACGCTGGGCGGCCGGGGCCGCCGCCCACGGCCTCCCGGCCGAACCCGACAGCGCCGCCGTGGCCGGCCATCTCGCCGCCATGGACGCCGAACTGGCCGAGGTGCAGCGCGCCGAACGCGCGTCGCTCGACCACAAGGCCCGCCTGGACGCCGCCCAGCAGGCCCGCGCCGCGCGCGACACCGCCTGCGCCGCCGCCGCCGAGGCCGTCGAGACCGCCCAGCGCGCCGTCAGCCAAGCGGCTCATGCGCGCGAACTGGCCGAGGCCGAGCGCGACCGGGCCGTCCGCGACGGCAAGGAGGCCAAGCGCGAACTGGCCGAACCCTTCGCCGCCCACCCCGGCTGGGACGAGGCGTTGCGCGCCGACCCGGAAGCCTTCCGCCGCGACCATGCCGCCCGCGCCACCGCATTCCTGGACGACCGCGCCGCCCAGGCGCGCCTTGCGACCGAGATCGCCGACACCCTCACCCGCTGCGCCGCCAAAGCCGCCGAACGCGACGGCGCCCGCACCGCCGAACAGGCCGCCCGCCGCCGCGCCGCCGAGGTGGCCGAGCGCCTGCGCACGCTGAAGGCGGAGCGCGCCGGCGTGCTGCAGGGCCGCGCCGTCGCCGAGGTCAAGCAGGAGCTGGCGGCGGCCCGCCTGCGCGCGCAAGCCCTGCTCGACAAGGCGGTGACAGCGCACCAGGAAGCCACCAGCCGCCTGACCGCCGCCGACCAAGCCCTCGCCGGCCGCACCGAGGCCGCCCGCCGCTGCGCCGAGAAGGCGGCCGCCTCCGCCGCCGCGCTGGCCGACGCTGCTGCCCAGCGCACGGTCACCGTGGACGACGCCCGCCGCCGCCTCGCCCGCGGCGACGCGTGGCTGGCCGCGGAGGAACAGGCCCTCGCCGCGCTGGAATCGGCCCGCCGCGAGGCCGACCTGCTGGCCGGTGAACGCCGTCGCCTGCGCGCCGAACACCACGCCGCCGGCATGCCCGCCGGCACCCTGGACGACGCCCGCACGGCGGCCACGGAGACGGCCCGCACGCTGGACGAAGCGCGCGTCCGGCTGGGCGAATGCCAGGCCCGCCGCCGCGCCGACGACGAAGCCCGCGCCCGCCTCGCCGAACTGTCCGGTGCCTGGGAGGCGCAGCGCACCGCCTGCGCCGTGTGGGACTCGCTGTCCCGCCTGATCGGCTCGCGCGACGGGCAGAAGCTGCGCAACTTCGCCCAGAGCCTCAGCCTCGACCTGCTGCTGGGGCAGGCCAACCGCTACCTGGAGGATCTGGCGCGCCGCTACCGGCTGGAACGCGTGGCCGGCGCCGACCTGGAGATCCAGGTGGTCGACCGCGAGATGGGCGACGAGGTGCGCGGCGTGCACAGCCTGTCGGGCGGCGAGATGTTCCTGGTGTCGCTGTCCCTGGCGCTCGGCCTGTCGTCGATGGCGACCAACGGCGGCGCCGGCATCGGCACGCTGTTCATCGACGAAGGCTTCGGCACGCTCGACCCCGACAGCCTGGACGTGGCGCTCTCCTGCCTGGAGGCGCTGCAGGCCTCCGGCCGGCAGGTCGGCGTCATCAGCCACGTGCCCGCGATGGTGGAGCGCATCGGCGCCCAGGTCCGCGTCGTCCCCCAGGGCCAGGGCCGCAGCCGCGTCGTGGTCGCCACGGCGGCACCGGCTTTGGTGGAGTTGGCGGAGGCGGGGTGAAAATCCCCCTCCCCCGCCCGGCGGGGGAGGGTCGGGGTGGGGGCAATACCTCCCGCCTCAGACAGCCTCGCGGCAACACCCCGGGCTCTCCAGATCCTTCAGGATCGGGCAGTCCGGGCGGTCGTCGCCGTGGCAGGTCGCGGCCAGTTCGCGCAGCGTGTCGGCCATCCCCTGCAGCTCGGCGATCTTGGCCTCCAGCTCGTCGATGTGCTCCAGCGCGATGCGCTTCACCTCCGCGCTGGCGCGGTGCTTGTCGCGCCACAGGCCGACCAGCATCTGGATGCGCTCGATGGAGAAGCCCAGGCTGCGGGCGCGCTTGACGAAGCGCAGGATGTTCACCTCCTGCGCCGTGTAGACCCGGTAGCCGGACGCGGTGCGCCCGGCCTCCGGGATCAGTCCGATGCTCTCATAATAGCGGATCAGCTTGGCGTTCACGCCCGACGCCTTGGCCGCTTCCCCGATGTTCATCGAAAGGTTGTTTATCGAACGGTTCATGGCTTCCACCCCCGCAGCGTCAGTGCGTTGACGACGACGCTGACCGAACTCAGGGCCATGGCCGCCCCGGCCAGCACCGGGCTCAGGTACCCCAGCGCCGCCAGCGGGATGCCGATGACGTTGTAGGCGAAGGCCCAGAACAGACCCTGCTTGATCTTCGCGTAAGTGCGGCGCGACACGTCGATGGAGCCGGCCACCAGCACCGGGTCGCCGCGCATCAGCGTGACGCCGGCCGTGTGCATCGCCACGTCGGTGCCGGTCGCCATGGCGATGCCGACGTCGGCCGCGGCCAGCGCCGGGGCGTCGTTGATGCCGTCGCCGACCATGCCGACCACCTTGCCCTCGCCGCGCAGCGCCGCCACCACGTCGGCCTTGTCGCCCGGCAGCACCTCGGCGAACACGCGGCCGATGCCCAGTTCGGCGGCGACGGCCTGCGCCGCCCCCCGGCTGTCGCCGGTGACCATCACCGCTTCCACGCCCTGCTCCTGCAGCCGCCGCACCGCGTCGCGCGCCGCCGCCTTCACCGTGTCGCCGAAGGCCACCAGCCCCAGCGCGCGCGGCTGCGGCGCCGCCTCGGCCAGCCAGGACACCGTGTGGCCGCTCGCCTCCAGCGCCGCCGCGCGGACTTCCAGCGCCGCGTCGGCCAAGCCGTTCTCGGCCGCCAGCCGCCGGCTGCCCAGCAGGACGGCGCGGCCGTCCACCGTGCCCGACACGCCGCGCCCGGCCAGCGCCTTGAAGTCGCCGGGTGCCGCCGGCACAACCCCGTCCGCCTCGGCCCGCTGCCGCACGGCGTGCGCCAGCGGATGCTCGCTGCCCGCCTGCAGGGCGGCGGCGAGGCGCAGCACCTCGGCCTCCCCGACGCCCTCCGCGGGAACCAGATCGGTCACCCGCGGCTTGCCCTCGGTCAGCGTGCCGGTCTTGTCGAAGGCGATGGCGGTCAGGGCGTGTGCGCGCTCCAGCGCCTCGGCGTCCTTGATCAGGATGCCGTGCCGCGCAGCGGCCCCGGTTCCCACCATGATAGAGGTTGGCGTCGCCAGCCCCAGCGCGCACGGGCAGGCGATGACCAGCACCGACACGGCGGTGATGATCGCCGTCTCCACGTCGCCCGTGGCCAGCCACCACGCGGCGAAGGTGACCAGCGCCACCGCCAGGACGACCGGCACGAAGACGGCGCTGACCTTGTCCACCGTGCGCTGGATCGGCGCCTTCGACGCCTGCGCCCCTTCCACCATGCGGACGATCTTCGCCAGCATGGTCTCCGCCCCCACGGCGGTCGTCTCCACCGCCAGCAGCCCGTCGACGTTGATGGAGCCGCCGGTGACGCGCGAATCCGGCGCCTTCTCCACCGGCAGGCTCTCGCCGGTCAGCATGGATTCGTCCACGCTGCCGGCTCCCTCCACGACGCGGCCGTCCACCGGGATGCGCTCGCCGGGTCGGACGACGACGAGGTCGCCGACGCGCACCTGCTCCACCGGCACCTCGGCCTCGGCGCCGTTGCGGCGCACCCGCGCGGTGTCCGGCCGCAGGTCCATCAGCGCCCGGATGGCGGCGGCCGTCTGCCCCTTGGCCCGCGCCTCCAGCCACTTGCCCAGCAGCACGAAGGTGATCAGCACCGCCGACGCCTCGAAATAGAGGTGCGGCGTGTGGCCGGGGTGCGTGGTCAGCATCATGTAGACGCTGAGGCCCCAGGCGGCCGTGGTGCCCAGCGCCACCAGCAGGTCCATGTTGCCCGCCCCGGCGCGCACCGCCTTGTAGGCCGCCGTGTAGAAGCGCCAGCCCAGCCAGAACTGCACCGGCGTGGCGAGCGCGAACTGCACCCAGGGCGGCAGCATCAGGTGCAGGCCCAGCAGATCGCCCACCATGCTCACCACCAGCGGCGCAGAGAACGCGGCGGCGATCAGCACGTGAACCAGCTCGCGCCGGCTGCGGCCGACCGTGTCGTCCGGCGCGCCCTTCCCCTCTTCGATGACCGGTGCGGCACCGTAGCCCGCTGCCTCCACCGCGTCGGCCAGCCGTGCCGCGTTGACCGCACCGGCGTAGGCGACGACATGGGCGCGCTCGGTGGCGAGGTTCACGCTGGCCTCGACCACGCCCGGCACGCGCTTCAGCGCCTTCTCCACGCGCGCCACGCAGGACGCGCAGGTCATGCCCTCCACCCGAAGATCGAACTCCGCCTTCGCCGGCTCGTAGCCGGCGTTCGTAACGGCCTCGACCACGGCGCCGGTGTCGGGCGTGGCATCGGCAAAGCCGACGCGGGCCTTCTCGGTGGCGAGGTTGACCGACACCTCCGTCACGCCGGGGACGGCGGCGATGGCCTTCTCCACGCGGCGCACGCAAGACGCGCAGGTCATCCCCTCGATGCCGATGTCGATCTCGGACGCGGTGCTTGTCCGCTCCTCCGCAGCATGGGCGGCCATGGCTGCCTCCTGTCTGTCTCTGGCTGCCCTTACAGATGGGGCTTCCAGCGACTGGAAGGTCAAGGGCTTATCTGCCGAAAAAGCAAAAGCGGCGGAACGGTGTCCCCGTTCCGCCGCTTTTCGCCGTTCCACAGACGGTCAGGCGACCTCGTACCCGGCGTCCACGATGGCCTTGCGAACGACGTCCGCATCGGCCCGTCCCTCGACGGCGACCTCGCCGGCCTTCAGGTCGACCAGCGCGCGGTCCACGTCCGGCAGGGCCTCCACGGCCTTGGTCACCGCCTGGGCGCAGTGGCCGCAGGTCATTCCGTTCACCTTCAGCGTCAGCATAACATCCTCCTCACAAGCTTGGATGGGCCGAGCGTCCGGCTTCCAGCGGTGGGAAGGTCAAGCGCCTTCACTCCGGCACGAGCGGCTTCTTCGGCACGCCCGCGACGGCGAAGTGCTCGCCCGGCACTTCCTGGATGATGACGCGCACGCTGTCTGGCGGAACGTCCAGCGACGTCACCGCCGCGTCGGTCACCGCCTTGATGAAGGCGGCCTTCTTCTCCGGCGTGCGGCCGGCGATCAGCAGGGCCGTGATGATCGGCATGGCCTTATTTCCCCACCTGGAACGAAACCGACCCGAGATCCTGCATGACGAGACGCACGCTGGCGCCCGGCGTCAGGTGCTCGGCCGCGGTGGCGCCGCCGGCCAGCACGATCCAGCCGGCCTCCAGCCGCTCGCCCCACTGCGCCACAAGGCGCGCCGCCGCGACCAGCGACCGCACCGGATCGCCCAGGATCGCCGCGGTGGAGCCCACCTGCCGCGCCTGCCCGTCCAGTTCCATGACGAGGCCCAGATTCGCCACGTCCACGTCCGGCGACCGCCAGCCGCCCACCACGAACCCGGAGGAGGAGCTGTTGTCCGCCACCACGTCCGGCAGCGCGAACTTGAAGTCCTGGTAGCGGCTGTCGATGATCTCCAGCGCCGGGGCCACCGCGCCCACCGCCGCCATCGCCTGCGCCGGGGTCACGTTGCCCGACAGCGGCGCCTTCAGAAGGAACGCCACCTCCGGCTCCACGCGCGGGTGGACGTAGCGCTTGAGGTCGACGACCGAGCCCTCCTCCACCTGCATGGAGTCGGTCAGCCGGCCCCAGATCATCTCGCTGACGCCGACCTGCGCCATCTTGGCGCGGCTGGTCAGCCCCATCTTCATGCCGACGCGACGCTCGCCACGGGCATAGCGCCGGGCCAGCGACAGCGCCTGGATGGCGTACGCGTCCTCCACCGTCAGGTCGGGGTGCGCGATGGTCAGCTGCGGGATCTCCGTCGCCGTGCGGGCGGCCTCGTCCACCACCTCGGCCAGTTTCGCCAGATTAGGCATGCGCCGCCTCCTTCGCCTTCACCAGATCCAGTGCCACGTCGACGATCATATCTTCCTGACCGCCCACCATCTTGCGCCGGCCGAGTTCGATAAGGATCTCGCGCGCGTCGATGCCGTAGGTCTTGGACGCCTTCTCGGCGTGCCGCAGGAAGCTGGAATAGACCCCCGCGAAGCCCAGCGACAGGCTCTCGCGGTCCACCCGCACCGGCCGGTCCTGCAGCGGACGCACCAGATCGTCGGCCGCGTCCATCAGCTTGAACAGGTCGCAGCCGTGCTCGTAGCCCATGCGGTCCAGCACGGCGACCAGCGCCTCCAACGGCGCGTTGCCGGCACCGGCCCCCATGCCGGCCAGCGAGCTGTCGACGCGCACCGCGCCGTTCTGCACGCCGACCACGGCGTTGGCCACGCCCAGCGTCAGGTTGTGATGTGTGTGGATGCCGACCTGCGTCTCCGGCTTCAGCGCGTCGCGGAACGCCTTCACCCGCTCCGCCGCACCGTCCATCAGCATGGCGCCGGCACTGTCCACCACGTACACGCACTGCGCCCCGTAGCTCTCCATCAGCTTGGCCTGCTCGACCAGCTGCGCCGTCGGGATCATGTGCGCCATCATCAGGAAGCCAACGGTGTCGAAGCCCAGCTTGCGGGCGTGCTCGATGTGCTGCTTGGAGACGTCGGCCTCGGTGCAGTGCGTCGCCACGCGCACGCTGCGCGCCCCGGCGGCGTAGGCCTCCGCCAGGTCCTCCTTGGTGCCGATGCCCGGCAGCAGCAGGACCGTCACCTTGGCGTGGTGGATGGCCTCGGCCACGGCGGCGATCCACTCGTGGTCGGTGTGCTTGCCGAAGCCATAGTTGAAGGTGCCACCGGCCAGACCGTCGCCGTGGCAGATCTCGATGGCGTCGACCTTGGCCGCGTCCAGCGCCTTGGCGATGGTGACCACCGTGTCGATGGAGTACTGGTGGCGCAGCGCGTGCATGCCGTCGCGCAGCGTCACGTCCTGGATGTAGAGCTTGCTCATGCGTTCCTCCCTCAGGCGACCAGCAGCGTGCGCTCGACCCAGCGGTCGGCGGTGGCCATGGCGGCCGAGGTCATGATGTCGAGGTTGCCGGCGTAGGCCGGCAGGTAGTGCGCCGCCCCTTCGACCTCCAGGAAGATGGTCGACTTCAGGCCCGAGAACTCGCCGTAGCCGGGGATGCGCAGCGGGTCGTTGTCGCCGATGCGCTCGAACTGCACCTTCTGCTTCAGGCGGTAGCCGGGCACGTAGGACTGCACCTCCTTGACCATGGCCTCCACCGACGCCTCAATCTCTTCCGGCTCGGCGCCTTGCGAGAAGGTGAAGACGGTGTCGCGCATGATCAGCGGCGGCTCGGCCGGGTTCAGCACGATCACCGCCTTGCCGCGCGCCGCACCGCCCACCTGCTCGATGGCGCGGGCGGTGGTCTCGGTGAACTCGTCGATGTTGGCGCGGGTGCCGGGGCCGGCCGACTTGGACGAGATCGACGCCACGATCTCGGCATACGGCAGCGCCTTGGACACGCGCTTGACCGCGTAGACCATCGGGATGGTGGCCTGCCCGCCGCAGGTCACCATGTTCACGTTGGGCTGGTCGAGATGGGCGTCGAGGTTCACGGGCGGCACCGTGTAGGGGCCGATGGCCGCCGGGGTGAGGTCGATGACCTGCTTGCCCGCCGCCACCGCGATCTCGGAGTTCTTCTTGTGGGCGTAGGCCGAGGTGGCATCGAACACCACCTTGATGTCCTTCCATTCCGGCATCTTCACCAGCCCGTCCATGCCCTCGGCACAGGTGACCACACCCATGCGCTGGGCACGGGCGAGACCGTCGGAGGCGGGGTCGATGCCGACCATCACGCCCATCTCCAGGTGCTTGGCCTTGCGCATGATCTTGATCATCAGGTCGGTGCCGATGTTGCCCGAACCGATGATGGCGACTTTTGCCTTGCTCATTCTCGTCATTCCTTGGCGAAGACGGCGCGGACGGAGCCCAGGCCGTTGATGCGCGCTTCCACGGTCTCGCCCCAGGCGGCCGGCACCATGGGGCCGAGCGCGCCGGACAGCACGGTGTCGCCTTCCTTCAGCGGGCGGCCGACGCGGGCCATGACGGTGGCCAGCCACCACATCGCGTTCAGCGGGTGGCCCAGGCAGGCCACGCCGGCGCCGGTGGTGACCGGCTCGCCCTTGACCTCCATGACCATGCCGCACAGCCGCAGATCGAGGCCTTCCAGCTTCTTCGGCTCGTTGCCCAGCACGTAGAGGCCGGAGGAGGCGTTGTCGGCGATGGTGTCGAGGATGCGGATGTTCCAGCCGGCCACGCGGCTGTCGACCACCTCGATGGCGGGCAGCACGTACTCCACCGCGCGCATCACGTCGGCGACGGTGATGTGCTCGCTGTCCAGGTCGCGGCCCAGCACGAAGGCGACCTCGGCCTCGGCCTTGGGCTGGATCAGGCGGTTGCGGGCGATCTCCCAGCCGTCGGGAACGGCCATGTCGGCGAACAGCATGCCGTAGTCGGGCTGGTCGACGCCCAACTGCTTCTGCACGGCCTTCGACGTCAGGCCGATCTTGCGGCCGGTGAGCACGCGGCCGGCGTCCAGCGCGCGCTTGGTGTTGATCTCCTGCACCGCGTAGGCGGCGTCGAGGTCGCCCTCGATCAGCAGGTCGCGGATGGGATCGCACGCCGTGCCGCTCTGCAGCGCCTGGAACAGGCGATCGGCGGCGGCCTGGATGTTCTGGGGATTGGTGTCCATGTGGGCTCTCGTCTCCTTGGGGCCGCCGTTACAGCTTGATGCAGACGTTCTTCAGCTCGGTGTAGAACTCCAGGCCGTGCACGCCGCCCTCACGGCCGATGCCCGACTGCTTGGAGCCGCCGAACGGCGTGCGCAGGTCGCGCAGGAACCAGGAGTTCACCCAGACGATGCCGGCCTCCATCTGCCCGGCTACCCGGTGGGCGCGCGCCAGGTTCTCCGTCCACACCGCCGCGGCGAGGCCGTAGGGCGTGTCGTTGGCAAGCTCGATCGCCTCCTCCTCCGTGTCGAAGGGGCGGATGTGGCAGCACGGCCCGAAGATCTCCTCGCGGATCACCGCGCTGTCCTCGGACAGGCCGGTCCAGATGGTGGGCTGCACCCACGACCCGTTGGCGAGGTCGCCGCCCATGTCCGGCACGCCGCCGCCGGTCACCACCGTGGCGCCGTCCTCGACGGCCTTTTTATAGTAGGACAGCACCTTGGAGCGGTGCTCCTGGCTGATCAGCGGGCCGAGGTTGGTGTCCTTGTCCTCCGGTCGTCCGAGCTTCAACCCTTCGGCACCAGCCTTCAGACGCGCCACGAACTCGTCGAAGATCGGCCGCTGGACGTACACGCGCTCGGTGCCCAGGCAGACCTGACCGCAGTTGGCGAAGACCGAGCGCATGGTGCCCTCGATCGCCTTGTCCATGTCGCAGTCGGCGAAGACCACGGCCGGGTTCTTGCCGCCCAGCTCGAAGGACACCGGGCGCACGCCGACGGCACCCGCCTTCATGATCGCCTCGCCCGTGCGCGTCTCGCCGGTGAAGGTGATGCCGTCGACGCCGGGATTGGTGGTCAGGAACTCGCCCGCCGAGTTCGGCCCGAAGCCGTGCACCACGTTGAAGACGCCCGGCGGCACGCCGGCCTCGTTCATCACGGCACCCAGCAGCGCCGTGGTGGTCGGCGTCTCCTCCGACGGCTTCACCACCACCGTGTTGCCGCAGGCCAGCGCCGGCCCGACCTTCCAGGTCATCAGGAGCAGCGGCAGGTTCCACGGGCTGATCACGGCGATGACGCCGCGCGGGCCGCGCTTGGAATAGTTGATGGCGCCCTTGCCGTCCGGCGTCGCCATCTCGAAGCACTCGGTGGCGACGTTCTTCACCAGGTCGGCGAAGATCTTGAAGTTGGCCGCGCCGCGCGGGATGTCGATGTGCGAGGCGAGCGAGCGCGGCTTGCCGGTGTCGGCGCATTCGGCAGCCAGGAATTCGTCGAAACGCTTGGTGATGCCGTCGGCAACCTTGTGCAGGATGGCCGAGCGCTCCTCCTGCGTCATGCGGCCCCACGGCCCCTTCAGCGCGGCGCGGGCGGCCGTCACCGCCGCATCGACGTCGGCCTTGGAGGCCTCGTGCACGACGGAGATAAGCGAGCCGTCGACCGGCGAGCGGTTCTCGAACGTCCGGGCGCCGGTGCCCGCCGTGTACTCACCGTTGATGAAATGCAGAACCTTCCCGGCCGTCGCGGTCATGGGCGTTCCTGTCCCTGTGTGTTGTGAGGCGACGCGGCGGGCGCTGAGACAGCACCGCGCGCCGGCTGTCATCGTGAATCTATGAGAAGCCATCGAGGCTCCGGATGTCAAATAAAAAGTCGAGATTTTGGCGGGGCGCGGGAATGCCACGCCCTCTCGATCCGGAAGAAGCTCAGCGGACCAGCGTCGCCAGCGCGAATTCCTCGTCGGCCGCCTGCTCCGGCGTCACGGCGACGGCCTTGTCCAGCAGCTTGCGGCCCAGCATGTGGTCCGGCGCCCGGTTGACGGAGTCGATGGCGACCAACGCCCCATCCCGGAAGTAGAAGACGGAGAATCGCCGCTCGGCCACCGAACCGCGCACCACCACATGGTCGTGGCCGGCCGACAGCCCGACCATCTGCAGCTTGACGTCGTACTGGTCGGACCAGAACCACGGCGCCGCCGTGAACGGCCGCTCCTTCCCCAGCAGCGCCGAAGCGGCTGATTTGCCCTGCTCCACCGCGTTCTGCACCGACTCCAGGCGCAGCAGCCCGTCCCCCGCACGCCGCGCCGTGCAGTCGCCGGCCGCGACCACCAGGGGATCGGAGGTTCGCGCGCAGGCGTCCACGACGATCCCCCGGTCGCACGCCAGCCCGCAGGCCTCCGCCAGTTCGGTGTTGGGCAGGATGCCGATGCCGGCGACGACAAGGTCGGCCGGGTGCAGCCGGCCGTCGGCGGTGCGCACGCCGCTCACCCGCCCGCCGGCCCCCTCGACCGCCGTCACAGCGGCCTCCAACTCCAGCGCCACCCCGTGCTCCGCATGCAAGTCGGCGACGAACGCCGACACCGGGGGTGCTGCGACGCGGGCCAGCAGGCGGTCGGCCGCCTCCAGCACGGTGACCGCCCGGCCGCGCTTGCGCGCCGCCGCCGCGACCTCCAGCCCGATGAAGCCGCCGCCGATCACCACCACGCGCTCCGCCCCCTCCAGCGCCGCCGCGATGCGGCGGGCGTCAATCAGGGTGCGCAGGGCCAGCACGCCCTCCAGCTCCGCCCCCGGCACCGGCAGCGGCCGGGCGCGGGAGCCGGTGGCGAAGGCCAGCCCCCGGTAGGCCAGCACCCGCCCGTCCGCCAATGACACCCGCTGCGCGACGCGGTCCACCGCCTCCACCCGCGCACCCGTCACCAGCGCAATGCCCTTGCGCTCCAGCGCCTCCGGCCCGCGGATGGTCAGCTGGTCCTCGCCCGCCTCGCCGCATAGCATGGCCTTGGACAGCGGCGGCCGGTGGTAGGGGGCGTGCGGTTCCTCGCCGATCAGGGTGACCGGCCCCACGTACCCCTCCGCCCGCAGGGACTCGGCCACCTGCAGCCCGGCCTGTCCGGCGCCGATGACGACCATACCCGCATCGTCGGCCGCCGCGCCCATCAGCTCTGCGCCTCCGGCAGACGCACGACGAGACCGTCGAGCGCCGCCGTCACCTTGATCTGGCAGGACAGGCGGCTGTTCGGCAGCCGCTCCGACGCGGTGCTGTCCAGCATTTCCTCCTCCGTCTGGCTGGGCGGGGCGAGGCGGTCGAGGAACTCCTCCTCCACGTAGCAGTGGCAGGTGGCGCAGGCGCAGGAGCCGCCGCATTCCGCCTCGATGCCTTCGACGCCGTTGCGCACGGCGCCCTGCATGACCGTCCACCCCTCCGGGATGTCGACGGTCTGCGCGGCCCCGCCGTGTTCGATGAAGGTGACCTTCGCCATTTTTTCTCTCCCCGATGTCGTTACGCGACCGCCAGGTCCAGGCGCGTCGGGCTGCGGAAGGTGGTGGAGGGCATCCAGGGCAGGTGCTCCTGCACGCGCGCGAACTCCGGCACGCGCTTCAGGAACTCCTCGAACGCCACGCGGGTGGCCAGCCGCGCGAAGGACGTGCCCAGGCACGCGTGCACGCCGCCGCCGAAGCCCAGGTGCCCTTTGGGCTTGCGGTCGATGTCGTAGACGTCGGGGTTCCGGAACTGCCGCTCGTCGCGGTTGCCCGCACCGTAGGCAAGGCAGACGAAGTCGCCCTCGCGCATGGTCTGGCCGTGCACCACCGTGTCCTTCTGCAGGCAGCGGCGGAAGCGCTGGGCCGAGGTGTTGAAGCGCAGCGATTCCTCGATGGCATCCGGGATCAGCGCCGGGTTGGCCGCCAGCCGGCGGCGAGCGTCGGAATGGTCGGCGAGGTTCAGCGCGAACATGGTCAGGAAGCCCGACAGGGATTCGATGCCGGCCATGATCAGCGTGGTGATGGTCATCTGCACCTCGCGGTCGGCCAGCTTCTCGCCGTCGATCTCCGCCTGGATCAGCGCGGTGATCAGGTCGTCGCCCGGCTCGCGCTTGCGCAGTTCCACCATCTGGCGGGCGTAGTCGCCCATCCACTGGAAGGCGGCGATGTGCTCCGGCCCCTTCTGGCGGGTCTTGGGGTCGGATTGCACCATCAGCACGGCCTTGTCGCGCACCTCGCGCTCGTTCTCGCGCGGCAGGTTGAACAGGCCGAACAGCACGTCCACCGTGACCTTGCTGGAGAAGTCGGCGACGAAGTCGAAGCTCTTCTCGCCCTTCACCGCGTCCAGCGCCCGGTTGGCGGACGCCCGCACCGGCTCCACCAGCCCCTCCACCGCCTTCTTGGTGAAGGCGAACTGGACGAGGCCGCGCAGGCGGTCGTGCCGGGGCGGGTCGGTGGTGCCCAGCGTAGCCCCGGCGCGGTTGGGCAGCTCGTCCATCAGGTTGCCCTTGGCCGAGGAGTAGGTCTCCCAGTCGTTCAGGGCGGTGACGATGTCGTCGTAGCGCGACAGCACCCACATGTTGGCTTCCTCGCTCCAGAAGCACGGGTGTTCGTCGCGAAGCGTCTTGTAGAAGGGGAACGGGTCGGCGTCGACGGCCGGCGAATACGGATCGAAGCGGAACATGGCGCGGTTTCCTCCATCGCTCCCCGGATGCGGGGGTTCTTGTCGCTTTGTTGGCGCCAAGGATAGTCCGCGCACCCCCGATCCGGAATGGACGAAGGGGCCATAAAATTGTACTATCCGGACAAAATCGATGATCCGGAAGATTCGCGGCATGAGAGCTACCGCCGTCCCGCTCTTCGCCCTCTACGGCGAGGAGGCACACGCCGCCGACGCCGAGTTCGTCCATATCGAGGACATTCAGAGCCGCAGCCGCCTGTACAATTGGGAAATCCGCTCGCACGCCCACCGCGGCCTGTTCCAGACGGTGGTGGTGCTCGAAGGCGGGGCGCGCGTCCAGCTCGACGACCGCACGGCGGAAGTGACGGGGCCCTGCGCCATCGTCATCCCGCCAGCCGTCGTGCACGCTTTCCAGTTCCTGCCCGGCACGCAGGGCTTTGTGCTGACGGTGGCCGAGGCGATGCTCTTCGACGGCGCCAACGCCCGCAGCCGCCCGCTGTTCGAGGCGCTGTTCCTGGAGGCTTGCCTCCTCGACCTCGCCCGCGAACCGGCCTCTGCGGCCCGCGTCGCGGCCCTGCTGGACCAGCTGATGGCGGAGTTCCGCTTTCCGCAGCTCGGCCGCGCGATGATGTGCGAGTGGCTGGTGCGCGGCGTCCTGCTGCTGCTGGAGCGCCAGCGCGCCGCCTCATCCGGCGGCACCCGGTCGGAGCGCGTACGCACCGAGCTGTTCGCGCGCTTCCGCGCCCTGGTGGAGGAGCACTATGCCGAACACTGGCCGGTCCCCTGCTACGCCGAGGCGCTGGGCCTGACCGAGCGGCGGCTGAACCGCCTGTGCCGCACGCTGGTCAACCGCTCCGCCTTCGAGGTGGCGCAGGACCGCCTGCTGCTGGAGGCGCGGCGGCGGCTGATCTACATCGCCGCCCCGGTGTCGCTGCTGGCCTACGAGCTTGGCTTCCAGGACCCCGCCTATTTCAACCGCTTCTTCAAGAAGCTGACCGGCGAGACCCCGGCCGCGTTCCGGAAACGGGAAAGGAGTGGGTATGATAATCGGGAGGAAGCAAGATGAGCCGCTATCGGATCACGACTTTCCGGGATTGCTTGCCGGTGTTGAATGCCACGAGTCACGGGGCCGACAAGGCGTTCGAGGCCGACGCGCACCGGCAGTCCATGGTCGTCGCGCGCAGTTCCCGTGCATCCGAGGATCAGGCGTTCATCGATGCTGTTTCGATTTGGCACGATTACGAGCAAGCCCCTGCGTAGACGCCCGCTTCATCCCCGCAGCGTTTTGCCCCCACCCGGCTTCGCTGACGCTCAGCCACCCTCCCCCGCTTCGCAGGAGAGGGTTTTTCTGTCGAAGCGGCGGAGTTCCCTCCCCTGCGCAGCGGGGGAGGGTTAGGGAGGGGGCAACACGTTGCATAATTTGGACTTTCCGCCCCTCACGCCACCGCCCCCATCCCCTCCGCCGCCGGGGGCCGGCGCCCCTGCCCGCCGTTGCGCACGCCGATCAGGCGGTCCAGCGTTGCATGATCCGCCAGCAGGTCGGCGCTGCGCGCGGCGTGCGCCACCATCCCGCGCTCCAGCACCACCGCGTGCCGGGTGAGCCGCAGCGCCAAGTGCGCGTGCTGCTCCACCAGGATCACCGCCATCCCTTCCTCCTCCACCATGCGGCGGATGCAGGCCTGGATCTCCTCGACGATCACGGGGGCCAGGCCCTCCATCGGCTCGTCCAGCAGCAGCAGCGACGGGTTGGTCATCAGCGCGCGGCCCAGCGCCAGCATCTGCTGCTCGCCGCCCGACAAATGGTTTCCCATGTTGCGCCGCCGCTCCTTCAGGCGGGGGAACAGGCCGTAGACCGCCTCCACATCCCACCGCCCCCGGCGTGCCGCCACGGTCAGGTTCTCTTCCACCGTCAGCGAGGGGAAGATGTCGCGCTCCTGCGCCACCCAGCCCAGTCCGGCCCGCGCGCGGGCGTGCGGGGCCAAGCTCAGCAGCTCGCGCCCCAGCAGCTTCACCGACCCGCCACGCACGCGCGTGTGCCCCATCAGCGTGGCCAGCAGCGTCGTCTTGCCCATGCCGTTGCGGCCCAGCAACGCCAGCGTGTCGCCTGGCGCCATGGAAAAGCTCACCCCCTCCAACACCAGCGCGTCGCCGTAGCCGGCGTCGAGGTCCGCGACCTCCAGCAGCATCTCAGGCATGTCCGCCACTCCCCAGGTAGACGTCGCGCACGCGCTGGTCCTCGCCGATTTCGTCGGGCGTGCCCTCGCACAGCACCTCGCCGGCGACCAGCACGGTGATCCGCTCGGCGAAGCGGAAGACGAGGTCCATGTCGTGCTCGATGAACAGGATTGCGATGTCGCCCGGCAGGGCGGAAATCACCTCGAACAGCTCGGCACTCTCGCGCGCCGGCACGCCGGCCGCCGGCTCGTCCAGCAGCAGCACCCTGGGCTCCGCCGCCAGCGCCAGCGCGATCTCCACGAGGCGCTGGCGGCCGTAGGCCAGCTCGCGCGTGCGGCGGGTGGCGTCGCTGCCCAGCCCCAGCCGCTCCAACAGCGCGTAGGCTTCCTCCACCTGCGTGCGGCATCGCTTCAGGCCGAAGTGCCACGCGCCGCCCAGGCCCCGCCGCTCGCACACCGCCAGCGTGACGGCCTCCAGCGGCGTCAGGTCGGGGAACAGCGTGTTGATCTGGAAGGTGCGCGACAGGCCGCGCTTCACCCGCTGGTCGGCCGCCGTGCCCGTCACGTCGGCGCCGCCCAGCAGGACGCGGCCGGCGCTGGGCCGGTAGACGCCGGTCAGCAGGTTGATGAAGGTCGTCTTGCCCGCCCCGTTCGGGCCGATCAGCGCGTGCCGCGCGCCCACGGGCAGGGAGAAGGTGACGTTGCGGGTCACCGCCAGCGACCCGAAGTTCATGAACAGGCCTTCGGTGGCCAAAGCCGCGCTGCTCATCGGACGTTCCCCCGGCGCTGAACGAGGCGAAGCAGGTTCTCCAGCCCGCCCAGGATGCCGCCGCGGGCGAACATCACCACCAGCACCAGCATCAGGCCCAGCCAGAAGAACCAGTATTGCGGGTTGGCCGAGGCCAGGAGGTCGCGTCCCACCATGAAGACCGCCGCCCCGATCAGCGCGCCGTACAGGCGCCCGGTGCCGCCCAGGATCAGGATGATCAGCACCTCGGCCGAGCGCTGGAAACTCAGCACCTCCAGCGAGACGAACTCGGTGGTCTGCGCCAGCAGCGCCCCCGCCACGCCGGCCAGTGCGGCCGACATGGTGTAGACGGTGCGGATGCGGGTGCGCATGGGCGAACCGATCGCCGGCATGCGCCGCCCGTTCTCGCGGATGCCGCGCAAGCTGAGGCCGAAGGGCGAGTTCACCAGCCCCCGCGCCAGACAGAACATCGCGAACACCACGCCCAGCGTGTAGAGGTAGGCGGTCCGCCCGAACAGGTCGAAGCCGAACAGCCCCAAGACCGGCGCCATGGTGACGCCCTGCAGCCCGTCGTCGCCCCCGGTGATCCACGACAGGCGGTTCGCCAGCTCGTGCAGCAGGATGGTGACGCCCATGGTGATCATCAGCATGGCGATGCCGTGCACCCGCACGATCAGGTGGCTGCTGGCGTATCCGACGACCGCCGCCGCAAGCGCCGCCAGGGCCAGCCCGCTGAACGGCTCCCCCCACCCGGCCTGCGCCAGCAGGCCGGCGGTGTAGGCGCCCACGCCGAAGAAAGCCGCGTGGCCCAGCGACACGAGCCCCGTGTAGCCGACCAGCAGGTCGAGCGACAGCGCGAACAGCCCGGTGATCAGCACCTGGGCACCCAGCATCAAATGGTCGGGAAACAGGAAGAACGCGCCGGCCGCGAAGGCCCAGAAGGCGATCTCCGGTGCCCGCCAGCGGCCCTTGTCCAGGACGGATGAGACAGGGTTCTCGGCGCGAACGAACGTGGCCATGGCCTTGGCTCCCGCCGGTTGGTCGTTTTCAGTTGTCGCGGTCATTGGGGTCGCGGTCACGGCCCTACCTCCGTCCGAAGAGGCCGGCCGGGCGCCACAGCAGGACGCCGACCATGACGGCGTACAGCGTGAAGGCGCCGGCTTCCGGCACATAGTACTTGCCCGCCGTGTCGCAGATGCCCAGCAGCAGCGCCGCCACCAGCGTGCCCTTGATGGACCCCAGCCCACCCACCGACACGACCAGCAGGAAGTACACCATGTTTTTTATCGGGAACGCCGGATCCAGGCCGATCAGGTTGATGCCCAGCGCGCCGCCCAGCCCGGCCAGCCCGCTGCCCACCGCGAAGGTGGCGGAGAACACCAGATTCACGTCGATGCCCAGCCCATAGGCCATGCGCCGGTTGTCCACCGCCGCGCGCACCTGGGCGCCGAAGCGCGTGTGCTCCAGCCCGAAGACCAGCGCGGCGGTGACGATGCCGCTGACGACGATCAGGAACAGCCGGTACGCACTCGCCTCGAACCCGAACAGGGACACCTGCCCCGACAGGTACGGCGGCATCTGCACCGGCTGCTGCGACGGCCCCCACACGAAGGTGGCGCCGGCCACCGACATGAAGACGAGGCCGATGGTGAACAGCACCTGGTCCAGCTCCCCCGCCCGGTACAGGCGGCGGTAGAGCGTGCGCTCCGCCACCACGCTGACGGCGGCGGTGGCGGCGAAGGCGGCGGGCAACGTGGCCAGGAACGGCCAGCCCGCCGCCCCCATCAGCGTCACCGCCAGATAGCCGCCCAGCATGGCGAAGGCGCCGTGGGCGAGGTTCACGAACCCCATCATGCCCATGGTCACCGACAGCCCGCCGGCCATCAGGAACAGCAACACCCCATAGGCGACCCCGTTGAACAGGACGCCCAGAACGCTCTCCAACATGGGTCAGCCTTCCCTATTCCCGAATGCGGGTACGGATCACTTCCCGGGGTCCTTGACCTGCTCGATCTTGTCGAACTCGACGTTGACGAGCTTGCCGCCCACCCGCTCGACCTTGCGGATGTAGACGGTCTGCACGATGTCGCGGGTCTCGGGATCGATGGAGATCGGCCCCCGCGGGCTTTCCATCTTCGTGGTCTTCAGCAGCTCGACCGTCTTGTCCGGGTCGACCCTGCCGTCCTGCGCCTTGATGGCGGCGGCGATGGCGGCCATGCCGTCGTAGCCGGCCACCGACATGAAGTTCGGCCGCACCTGCGGGAACGCCTGCTCGTACGCCGCCGTGTAGGCCTTGTTCACCGCCGAATCATGGGCGTAGGAGTAGTGGAAGCTGGTGATCAGCCCCAGCGCGGCGTCGCCCAGCGATTCGATCAGCCCGTCGTCGGTCAGGTCGCCGGCCGCCAGCAGCTTCACGCCGGCCTGCGGCAGGCCGTATTCCCGCCACGTCTTGACGAAGGCGTTGCCCTGCTCGCCCGCCGGCAGGAAGACGAAGACCGCCTCCGGCTTGGTGTCCTTCACCTTCTGGATGTAGGCGGAGAACTCCGGGCTCTTCAGCGGCACGCGCACCTCGCCGGCCACCTTGCCGCCGGCCGCGGTGAAGCCCTTCTTGAAGGCGGCCTCGGCATCGTGCCCGGGGCCGTAGTCGGACACGATGGTGTAGACCGACTGCACGCCGCCGCGCGCCGCCCAGGCGCCGAACGGCTCATTGATCTGCGCCTGGGTGAAGGAGAAGCGCACGACGTACGGCGACTTGGCCGTGATGCTGGACGTCGCCGCGTTCATGACGACCATCGGCTTCCTGGCGTCGGTAGCGATCTGCGCGCCGACGAAGGCGTTGGGCGTAAAGCCGAAGCCGGCCAGCAGGTCGACCTTGTCGCGCACCACCAGTTCCTGCGCCAGCCGCTTGACGATGTCCGGGGCCGGACCGGTGGAGTCCTTGCGGATCAGCTCGATCTTGCGGCCGGCCACGGTGTCGCCGTTCTGCTTCAGGTACAGCTGGATGCCGTTGTCGATCTGCCGGCCATAGTCGGCGAACGGGCCGGAGAACGGCAGGATCAGGCCGATCTTGACGGGGTCGGCGGCCTGCGCGGCGGTCGCCGCGAACAGGACACCGGCGAACGCACCCACAAAGCGCGTGCTGGTCATGGACATCTCCTCCCACAGGAGCGTTGGCGGACCGGCGCGCTGGCCGGCCACCGGATTGGTTTTGTCGTTATTCGGCAGCAGCCGGAGCGGCAGCGGCCTGCTCATCGTAGATCTTGTTCAGGATCTCGCCGGCCAGGTTGAACGCCGGCAGGCCCCGGAACAGGAAGGCGAGGCCCGCCACGTCGTGCAGCTCCTTCTTGGTCGCACCGGCGCGCATGGCGGCGCGGCCATGGTATTCGGCGGCCGGCGCCACATGCGACAGCAGGATTCCGAACAGGATCATCTGCGCCACCTTGACATCCATGTCCGCCGGGTACATGGCCTTCTCGCGGATCTTCTCGACCATGTCGAGCAGCTCCGGATCGCACTCTAGCCCGGCGCGGATGCGCTGCTGGATGCGCGGCGGCACGAAGCCGATGAGGTCGGTGTAGATCTTCTCGTACTCTTCCTTGGTGCTCACGTCGCTCTCCCGTCTTTTCAAATCCCGCGTCAGGCGGCGGGGGTCAGGCAGATGTTGGCATTGCCGCTGCCGGAACTTTGCGCGTAGTCGCCGTACTGGCGCCCGGTGACGGCGCCGTGTTCCAGGGCCAGCACCTCGGCCGCCCCCAGCATGCCGCTGATCGTCCGCCCGCCCATCTCGGCTACCGCGGCGCGGCAGTAGACGGGGCTCCAGTCCAGCAACTCCCGCACCTGTCCGGCGGTGGCCAGTTCGATGAAGCGGCGGTCCATGTCGATGCGCTCCGGCGTCGGCCAGCGCTCCGGCCCGCGCTCCACCGCGTGCGACAAGGCGCAGCTGGACAGGTAGACGACGCGCTTGCCCAGCGCCCGGGCGGTCTGGTGCACCATGCGCGCCACCCGGCGGTTCTCGGTGAGGTCGGAGCAGATGACCGTCGGCAGCATCACCGCCGGCACCTCGGCCTCCGGGTCCAGGTACTTCAGCGGCACGTAGGACGCGTAGTCCCAGGCCAGGTATTCGCTGTCCGTGGCGTTGCCGGGGATGCCGCCGTCGCGCATGGCGGCGGCCAACGCCCGCGCGAACTCCGGGTCCCCGGCGCGGCGGTAGGGCACGCCGGGGATCAGGTCAGGTGCCTCGTCGGCGATGCACACGCCCTCGTGCACGGCGTGCGCGGTGACGTACCAGTTGAAGGTGGACACCCAGTGCGCGGACTGCAGGACGAACAGGTCCGGCTTCATGGCGCGCAGGTCGCGGCCCAACTCGCGCAGGCCACGGATCAGGCCGTGCTGGAACGGCGGCGCGTTCTCCTCGATGCCGATGCGCGGCGTGTGCGCGACCACGGCGGTGGCGATCAGTCCGGCGGACATGCGGTTTTCCCGTTTGTGGTTCCGTCGCGGGGCTTGTGGCGCCCCGTCCCCCCTCGATGACGGAAACGATAACGGAGGTGGATTGTCGGCGCAACACAGAATTATCGATGATTCGGTTTGACATCGCTGGATCACCCCGCTTAGAGTGCGGGCATAACGACCGACAGAACGCGCCGGCACAGGCGCGCGTCCCGTTCCAGGAGGAAGCCCCGCCCATGCCCACCGCCGCCGACGCCCGCGAACCGATTCTCGACATCGCCCATCTCGACCACGTCGAACTGCTGACGCCCAAGCCGGAGGAGAGCCTGTGGTTCTTCCACGACGTGCTGGGGATGGAGGAGGTGCACCGCACCGGCAACTCGGTCTATCTGCGCTGCTACGGCGATTATCAGACCTACTCGCTGAAGCTGACGGCGGCGAAGCAGCCGGGCATCGCCCGCATCGGCTGGCGCGTGGTGAGCCCCCAGGCGCTGGAGCGCCGCGCCGCCGCGATCGAGGCGCAGGGGCTGGGCCGCGGCTGGTGCGACGGCGACCTCGGCTTCGGCCGGACCTTCCGCTTCGAGGATCCCGACGGCCACCCGATGGAGATCTTCTTCGAGCAGCAGCGCTACGCGCCGCTGGACGAGATGCGCTCGGCCCTGAAGAACCAGCCCGCGCGCTTCACCGGGCGCGGCGTCGGCGTGAAGCGCATCGACCACCTCGCCGTCCTGTGCGGCGACGTGGAGAAGAACCGGGAGTTCATGATCGACACGCTGGGCTTCCAGCTGCGGGAGCAGGTCTTGTTCAACGAGGGCAAGACCGAGATCGGCTCGTGGATGAGCGTGACGCCGATCCACCACAACATCGCCTACGTCAAGGACGCCGCCGCCAAGGGGCGCAGCGGCCGCCTGCACCATTTCAGCATGTGGGTGGACAACCGCGACGACGTGCTGCGCGCCGCCGACCTCTACCGCGAGAACGGCATCTACATCGAGGCCGGTCCGTCGCGCCACAACCTGTCACAGGCCTTCTACCTCTACGCCTACGAGCCCGGCGGCAACCGGATCGAGGTCTATTCCGGCGGCTATCTCGTCTTCGCCCCCGACTACCAGCCGGTGACATGGAATGAAGAGGAGCGCGGCCCCGGCGTCTACTGGGGCCAGCCGCTCCCCCCCAGCTTCGGCCAGTACGCCACCCCGCCCGTGCCGCTCGAACCGGCCGCCGCGGGCGAAGAAGCCAAGGTTCCGGCGATTGATCCTCTTTAAAGCTTAAACCCTCCCCTGCCCCTGGCGGGGGAGGGAGGGACCCACGCGAAGCGTGGGAGGGTGGGGGCTGGTTGCTGCCGAGAATCATCGGCGCATCAGCTGACGGCATCAGTACGGATCAGAAAATCAGAGACTGAGAGACAGAGAGATCTTGCGACAGGATCAACTCCGCACAACGCCACGGCCTAATCGAACCTCTCTTCATCTCTCAATCTCTGATTTTCTGATCCGCACCGGCCCCGCCAGCCGCCCCCCGCCCGCCACGAAGGCCGCAGCCCCCACCCTCCCGCTTCGCGGGCCCCTCCCTCCCCCAGCGGGGCTGGGGGAGGGGCTTTCAGGCCAGCCCCATGACCGACGAAACCACCGACGACGATACGGACGACCTCGTCCCCATCACCGTGCTCGGCACCGTCCATGCGGTGCCGGCCGGTGTCACCCTGCTGAACGCGCTGCGCAAGGCGGGGCGGCCGTACCTCGCCGGCTGCGGCTGCCGGGTGGGTGCCTGCGGGGAGTGCGCCACCACCTACCGCCTGCCCGGCGACCCGGCCCTGAAGCGCGAGTACGCCTGCGTGGTGAAGGTGGAACCCGGCATGCAGGTGCTCGACGTGCCCTTCCGCTGGGCCTTGGCCTGCCGGCGCGGCCAAAAACCATAACGGCAAAATCGATAATCCAGCTCCCGGCCGATGATCTTGTCCGCCATTTCCGCAAATGCCATATTGCCTATGCACGGCTAGAAAAAGGACTCCTCCCGTGGCCGCAGACCCGTCGAAACCGGAAGCCCGCACCCTGGTGCAGCAGGCCTACCACGCCCTGCGCGAGGACATCCTGTCTGGCGGGCTGGAGCCCGGCAGCTGGCTGCGCATCGACGCGCTGCGCGCCCGCTACGACATCGGCCCCACACCCATCCGCGAGGCGCTGTCGCGCCTGACCTCCGAAGGCTTCGTCATCAGCGAGGAGAACCGCGGCTTCCGCATCCCGCCGGTGTCGCTGGAGGACCTGCGCGACGTCACCAACCAGCGCAAGCTGGTGGAGTGCGCCGCACTCCGCGCCGCCATCGAGCGCGCGGACGAGGAGTTCGAATCCGCCGTCGTCGCCGCCTACTACCGCCTCTCCCGCGTCGAGGAACGGCTGGCCGGCAAGGACCCGGCCGTGCGTGCGGAGTGGGAACAGCGCCACCGCGAGTTCCACCGCGCCCTCAACCTGGGCGCCAACTCCCCCTGGCTGGAACGCTTCCAGGAGCTGCTGTACGACCAGGCCGACCGCTACCGCCGCCTCTACCTGCCCAAGGTTCAGGTGCCCCAGCAGGTGCACGAGGACCACAAGCGCATCATGGAGTTGGTCGTCGCCCGCAAGCCCGACGAAGCCTGCGCGCTTCTGGCCGACCACATCGAGCGCGTCTACCAGATCGCCAGCCAGTCCTCCGTCTTCCGCAAGCATCCGGCGGCGGCGTAGTCCCATGGACCTCGGGCTGGAGGGCAAGGTCGCGCTGGTCACCGGCGGCAGCCGCGGCATCGGCGCCGCCACCGCGCTGGAACTGGCGCGCGAGGGCGCGGATACCATCCTGGTCGGCCGAGACGCCGACACCGCCGCCCGCACCGCGGAATCCATCGCGGCCGAAACCGGCCGGCGCTCCATCGCCATCCCCGCCGACCTGCGCGACGCCGGCGCGGCCGACGACGTGGTCGCCCGGGCCGTGGCGGCCTTCGGCCGGCTGGACGTGCTGGTGAACAGCGCCGGCGCCACCACGCACGGCAACCTGTTCGCGCTGACCGACGCGGACTGGCAGGACGGCTTCGCGCTGAAGTTCCACGGCACGGTGCGCATGTGCCGCGCCGCGTGGCCGCACCTCGCAGCATCCGGCGGGGCGGTGGTCACCATCATCGGCGTTGCCTCGCGCACGCCGATGCCGAACGCGATGATCGTCGGCTCGGTCAACTCGGCGCTCCTCAGCTTCACCAAGGCGCTGTCGGACCTGGGTTCCCGCGACGGCGTGCGGGTGAACGCCATCAATCCCGGCTTCATCGCGACCGACCGCCTGACCCGCCGCCTCGATTCGACCGCGCAGGCGCAGGGCATCACGCGCGAGGATGCGGCCGCCGCCCTGTTGAAGACCTTGGGCGTCAGCCGCTTCGGCAAGCCGGAAGAAATCGGCCGCCTCGCCTGCTTTCTGGCCTCGCCCCGCGCCGGCTACCTCCAGGGGGCCGCCGTGGACGCCGACGGCGGCCTGACCAAGGGCGTTTAAGCCCCGCTTCCGCAGCCACTGTTCGGGCGGGGACGCCACGCGTCCGCGCGCGCCGGAGGCTTGACCTGCGGCAAAGCGATACAATTTCAGCAGAAGCCTGTTGCAAGACGTGTCACTTTGTCGCAGGCTATGGCCGAACAAAGCAGTCGGGAATGCGGGAGGGACGCTGGATGTACACGCAGGGCCTGGACCAGAAGCCGGAAGGCGACGTGATACCGCTGACCCAGGACAAGGGTGAGCTGGAGCGTCGGTTCCAGGAGCGGGTAGACGCCGAGGAGAAGATCGAGCCGCGCGACTGGATGCCAGACGGCTACCGCCGCACGCTGGTCCGCCAGATCTCCCAGCACGCGCATTCGGAAATCGTCGGCATGCTGCCGGAGGGCAACTGGATCACCCGCGCGCCCAGCCTGCGCCGCAAGGTGGCCCTGCTGGCCAAGGTGCAGGACGAGGGCGGGCACGGCCTCTACCTCTACAGCGCGGCCGAGACGCTGGGCGTCTCGCGCGACGAGTTGGTGCAGCAGCTGCTCAGCGGCAAGGCCAAGTACTCCAGCATCTTCAACTACCCCACGCTGACCTGGGCCGACATCGGCGCCATCGGCTGGCTGGTGGACGGTGCGGCGATCATGAACCAGGTGCCGCTCTGCCGCTGCTCCTACGGCCCCTACGCCCGCGCCATGGTCCGCATCTGCCGCGAGGAAAGCTTCCACCAGCGCCAGGGCTACGAGATCATGCTGACGCTCGCCAAGGGCACGGCCGAGCAGAAGCGCATGGCGCAGGACGCGCTGAACCGCTGGTGGTGGCCGTCCCTGATGATGTTCGGGCCCAACGACGAGCACTCCGCCCACTCCGCCCAGAACATGGCGTGGAAGATCAAGCGCTTCTCCAACGACGAACTGCGCCAGCGCTTCGTCGACGCCACGGTGCCGCAGGCCGAGTACCTGGGCCTCACCGTCCCCGACCCGGAACTGCGCTTCAACGCCGAGACCGGCCATTACGAGTTCGGCGCCATCGACTGGACCGAGTTCGAGCAGGTCCTGAAGGGCAACGGCCCCTGCAACCGCGAACGCCTGGAAGCCCGCCGCGACGCCTGGGACGAGGGTGCCTGGGTGCGCGAGGCCGCCCTGGCGCACGCGAAGAAGCGCGAGGCGCGCGCCATGAGGAAGGCCGGCTGATCCACCGAACCCCGTAGGTTGGGTTGAGCGCCAGCGAAAACCCAACATCGCCGACACGGCAGACACGTTGGGTTTTCGCCTGCGGCTCAAACCAACCTACAAAGAAACGAACACGAGGAAACGAGACCATGGCCCGCAACGAATGGCCGCTGTTCGAGGTGTTCATCCGCCCCAAGAACGGCCTCAGCCACAAGCACGTCGGCAGCCTGCATGCCGCCGACCCGCGCATGGCGCTGGAGAACGCGCGCGACGTCTACACGCGGCGCGGCGAAGGGGTGAGCATCTGGGTGGTGCCGGCTGCGGCGATCGCCGCGTCGGAGCCGGGCGACAAGGAATCCTTCTTCGAGCCGGCCGACGACAAGGTCTACCGCCACCCGACCTTCTACGACATCCCCGATGACGTGAAGAACATCTGAGCGGGCGCCGAATCATGACCCAGCAAGACGCCCTGTTCCAATATCTGCTGCGCCTGGGCGACACCAGCCTCGTGCTCGGCCACCGCCTGTCCGAATGGTGCGGCCACGCGCCCGAGCTTGAGGAGGACGTGGCGCTGACCAACCTGGCGCTCGACCTCGTCGGCCACGCCCGGATGCTGCTGACCTATGCGGGAGAGGTGGAGGGGAAGGGCCGCGACGAGGACCGCCTCGCCTACCACCGCGACGTCTTCGACTACCGCAACCACTTGCTGGTCGAGCAGCCCAACCGCGACTTCGGCCACACCATCGCGCGGCAGTTCCTCCACGACGCCTGGGCGCTGGAGTTGTACGAGCGCCTGACGGCCTCCACCGACGCCAATCTCGCCGGCATCGCCGCCAAGGCGGTAAAGGAGAAGCGTTACCACCTGCGCCACAGCGCCGAATGGGTCGTGCGCCTGGGGGACGGCACCGACGCGAGCCACGCCAGGATGGCCGACGCCTTCGACCGCCTCTGGCGCTTCACACCGGAAATGTTTGAGGCGGACGAGGTGGAACGCACCCTCACCGCCGCCGGCATCGCCCCCGATCCGGAAAGCCTGCGTCCGGCCTGGGAGGCGCGTGTGGACGGCGTGCTGGCGGAGGCCACGCTGCCGCCACGCCCCGCCGTGGTCGGCCAGACCGGCGGGCGCCAGGGCCGCCACGGCGAGCAGCTCGGCTACCTGCTGGCCGAGATGCAGTACCTGCAGCGCGCCTACCCCGGCGCCACGTGGTGACGGCATGCCCCTACACCTGGTGACCGACCACCCGGCCGTCTGGGGACCGGAACCGGGCGCCGGCCCGGCGGTGCGCGCCGCGTGGGACGCGCTGCGCACCGTCATGGACCCGGAAATCCCGGTGCTCAGCGTCGTCGACCTGGGCATGATTCGTGCGGTGGAGGTGGCGGACGGCGGCCGGCTGCGCGTCGCCGTGTCGCCCACCTATTCCGGCTGCCCGGCCACCGGCATCATCACGCTGGAGGTCACCCGCGCGCTGAACATGGCCGGCTTCCACGACGCCGAGGTGACAACGGCCGTCTTCCCGCCCTGGACCACCGACTGGATCAGCGAGGAGGGCCGCGCCCGTCTGGCCGAATCCGGCATCGCCCCGCCGCCCCGCGGGGCCGGCAAGCGGGCCCTGGTGGCGCCGGACGAGACGGTCGCCTGCCCGCACTGCGGCTCCACCGAGACGGAGCTGGTCAGCGCCTTCGGCTCCACCGCGTGCAAGGCGCTGCACCGCTGCCGCTCCTGCCTGGAACCCTTCGATTCCTTCAAATGCATTTAAGAGCCGCCCCCTCAGGAAGGCAGAGTCCATGACGCCCAAATTCCATTCCCTCGCCGTCGCCGACGTGCGGCGGGAGACCGACGACACCGTCTCCATCGCCTTCGCCGTCCCCGACGATCTTCGCGACGCCTACACCTACGCGCACGGCCAGTACCTGACGCTGCGCACGCACATCGGGGGCGAGGAGGTGCGGCGCTCCTACTCCATCTGCTCCGGCGTGGACGACGGCGAGCTGCGCGTGGCGATCAAGCAGGTGCCCGGCGGCCTGTTCTCCACCTGGGCCAACGAGGCGCTGAAGTCCGGCGACGCGCTGGACGTGATGACGCCCATGGGCCGCTTCACCGTCCCCGTCGATCCCAACGCATCGCGCACCTACCTGGCCTTCGCCGCCGGCAGCGGCATCACGCCGGTCATGTCGATCCTGAAGACCGTGCTGGCGCGCGAGCCGAAGAGCCGTTTCGTGCTGGTCTACGGCAACCGCACCGTGCCCTCCATCATCTTCCGCGAGGAGTTGGAGGACCTGAAGGACCGCTACCTCTCCCGCCTCAGCCTGCACCACGTGCTGAGCCGCGAGCCGGACGAGTCCGGCCTGCTCTCCGGCCGCATCGACAAGGACTTGGTGGAGCAGGCCTGCCGCACGCTGGTCGATCCCGCGGACCTCGACGCCGTCTTCGTCTGCGGGCCGCAGGGCATGATCGAGACGGTGCGCGCCACCCTGATCGAGCACGGCACCCCGCCCGACCGCATCCACGTCGAACTGTTCACCACCGGCATCGACACCACCCGCCGCGCACCCGTGCAGCAGCACCAGCCCGTAGAGGCGCTGACCGACGCCTGCGACGTAACGGTGGTTCTGGACGGCAAGCAGCGTCGCTTCGCCCTGCCCTACGGCACCGACGTGATCCTGGACGCGGCCCACCGGGCCGGCGCCGACCTGCCCTATTCGTGCAAGAGCGGCGTGTGCTGCACCTGCCGCGCCAAGGTGGTCGAGGGCAAGGTGGAGATGGCGCAGAACTATTCGCTGGAGCCCTGGGAGGTCGAGGCCGGCTACGTCCTCACCTGCCAGTCGCGCCCCCTGACCGAACGCGTCGTCATCGACTTCGACGCGCCGTAACGTCCTGTCGTCGGGTTTTCGCTTTGCTCAACCCAACCTACGCGGCACGTCTCCGTAGGTTGGGTTGAAACCCGACATCCGCCCGCTTCCCCCACACGCGCGCCCGCACGCGCATCTGCGTCCGGCAATCGTCGGAGCAGTAGAGCGGCGCCGGGCCACGGAGGCTGGGGCGATGGAACGGCCGGCCGCAGCAGGTGCAGTACAGCGGGCGGCTCTGGGTTGTCGGACGGTGCATGGAACTGTTCGTGGCTGGTTGCGATGGGCGCGACCATACGCACGCCATGTTACAGTTTCTCGCGCGTTGCCCCCCTTCTGAAGACGTAGGCGGTTGGAGCCGTCTGCCATCTGTTCCGAGGAATGCCGGAGTTCGGTCGTGCCGGTGCTTGTTCCAGCTGCCGTCGGCCTTTCCCCCTTGATGCATTGGTCGGCAAGGTATATGGTTGAGCCATGCCTTGCCCATCGAGGGGTAAGGCGGCAGCAACGGAGTCCCCCATGATTAAGCATCTCCATTTACGCAGCACCCCGCCAGCCACCACGCTCGAAGCGCTCTGGGAAACGCTGGCGCGCACGCTGCCCGTCCTCACGACCGCTCTCTCCAGGGTGAAGGCCTTGATGGAGCGCCGCCGGGTCCGCAACGAACTGGCCAGCCTCGACGACCGCATGCTGCGCGACATGGGCGTGAGCCGCTACGACGTTGCGCAGGAGATCCGGAAGCCGTTCTGATGCGCGCAAACCGCGCTGTTTCCCCTTGATGCATCGCTCACCAAGGTATATAGGATCGCCATGAGCACCGCAGCCTCACGCCCCCGTCCCGTTTCCAAGCCCGCCCCGGACCTGACCAGCCGGGCCTACTGGAACGGCACGATCAAGATGAGCCTGTCGAAGTTCTTCATCCTCAGCGTCCTGCACCAGCGGCCGATGCACGGCTACGACATCGCCCGCGCCGTGGAGCGCACCACCAACGGCTGCTGCTCGCCGACCGAGGGCACCATCTATCCGGCCCTGCGCGAGTTCGAGGAGGGCGGCTACGTCACCTCGGAAGCCGAGGTGGTGTCGGGCCGCGAGCGCAAGGTCTACACGCTCACCGACCGTGGCCGGGAAGCCTTCAAGGTCGCCGTCGATGCCTGGATGGAAATCACCGGCATCCTCGTCGACAGCAAGCGCGTCACGGATCCGCCGTCCGGCGGCTGCTGTTCCTGAGCCCCTTTTTTTGGCTTCATGCATTGCCCATCGAGGCATCGACAACCAAGGTGTAAGGAGGCCCCCGAGAATGTCCGACCGCTCCATCTCCGATCTTCCCGCCGATCTCCCGGTCGCCATCATCGGCGCCGGTCCCGTCGGCCTCGCCGCCGCCGCGCACGCCGTGCGGCGCGGCCTGACACCCGTCCTGTTCGAGCGGGGCGCCGCCGTCGGCGCCTCCCTGCGGGACTGGGCGCACGTCCGCGTCTTCACGCCCTGGCGCTACAACATCGACGCCGCCGCCCGCGCGCTTCTGGAGGAGTCCGGCTGGACGGCGCCCGACGACGACGCCCTGCCCACCGGCGGCGGGATCGTTCGCGACTATCTGGAGCCGCTGGCCGCGCACCCCGCCATCGCACCGCACCTGCGCCTGGGGGCGGAGGTGCTGGCGATCACCCGCGCCGGCCTCGACAAGCTCACCACGCCCGGCCGCGCCGCCGCCCCCCTCGTGGTGAGCTGGCGCGACCGCGATGGCGTGGAGCAGCGGACAGCGGCGCGCGCCGTGCTCGACGCCTCGGGCACGTGGTTCACGCCGAATCCGATGGGCGTGGACGGCCTGCCGGTGCCCGGCGAGCGCGATGCCACCGACCGCATTGCCTACGGCATCCCCGACGTGCGGGGTGCGGCGCGCGGGGCCTACGCCGGGGCGACGGTCCTGGTGGTCGGCTCCGGGCATTCGGCGATGAACGTGGTGCTCGACCTGCTGGCATTGCAGGACGAGGCGCCGGGCACGCGGGTGCTGTGGGCGCTGCGCCGCAACCGGCTGGCGCGGCTGCTCGGCGGCGGCCTGAACGACCAATTGCCGGCGCGCGGCGCGCTGGGCGTCGCCGCCACCAAGGCCATCGAGGAAGGCCGGCTGGAATTGCTCAGCCCTTACGCCGCCGAGCGGGTCGAGCCCGCCACCGACGGCCTGCGCATCGTCGGGCGCCTGGGCGGGCAGCCCCATGTCGTGGAGGTGCAGCGCGTGGTGGTCGCCACCGGCCTGCGCCCCGACCTGTCCATCCTGCGTGAGCTGCGGGTCGATCCGGATCCGCTGGTGGAGGCGCCGCCGAAGCTGGCCCCCCTGATCGACCCCAACCTGCACTCCTGCGGCACCGTTCCGCCGCATGGGGTGGAGGAACTGGCGCACCCCGAACCCAACTTCTACATCGTCGGCGGCAAGAGCTACGGTCGCGCCCCGACCTTCCTGATGGCGACGGGGTACGAGCAGGTGCGCTCCGTGATGGCGGAGATCGCCGGCGACCACGAGGCGGCGCGCGACGTCCACCTCGTGCTGCCGGAAACCGGCGTGTGCAGCACCGACGCTCTGCTTGCCGAAGGCGAGACGACGGCAGCCGGATGCTGCGGCACGCCGGCCCCGGCGCCGGCAAAGCCTTCCGGCTGCTGCGCGAAGGTCGCCTGATGGACGCCGCCGCCGACACCACGCCGCGCCCTGGACCGGGCTGGGGGCGACGCTGGAGCCGGCGGCGGTTCGTCGCCGCCCTGGGTGTCGGACAGATCGTCGCCTGGGGCACGCTCTACTACAGCTTCCCGCTGTTGGCCGGGCCGATGGCCGCGGAATTCGGCGTCGGCAAACCGGCGGTGTACGGGGCGGCGACGCTGGGACTGGTCGTCGCCGGCCTCGCCGCCTATCCGGTGGGGGCGGCCATCGACCGGGGGCGGGGTCGCGCCGTCATGGCCGGAGGGGCGCTCCTGGCCGCCCTGCTGCTGTGCGCGTGGTCGTTCGCCGGCGGGCTGTGGACACTCTACCCGCTGTTCGCCGGCATCGGCCTGGCGCAGGCGATGACGCTGTACGAGCCGGCCTTCGCCGTCGTGGCGCGGCGCTACGGCGCCGACGCGCGCGCCGGAATCACCGCGCTCACCCTGTGGGGCGGCTTCGCCAGCACCGTCTTCGTGCCGCTCATCCAACTGCTGATCGACCACGCCGGATGGCGCGGCACGCTGTTGGCCCTGGCGGGGTTGACCCTGCTGTTCGCGGCCCTGCCCAACCGGCTGGCCATCGACGCCGACGCCGACGCGCCCGCCCCGGCCGCGGCGCCGATGGCCGGACGGCAGGCGGTGGGCTGGGCATTGCGCCGGCCGGCGTTCTGGGGGCTGGCGGTCGCCTTCACGGTGTACTACGGCGTCTTCTCCGGCCTGACCTTCCACCTCTACCCGCTGCTGCTGGAGCGCGGCTACGACGCGGCGACGGTGGTCGGCGCCATCGCCGTGGTCGGTCCGGCGCAGGTCGCCGGCCGCGTGGCGGTGTGGCTGTTGGCAAGCCGGCGCTCGATACGCGCGGTGGGGGCGATGACCGTGCTCGGCCTGCCGGTGGCGTTGCTGCTGCTTCTGGCGCTGCCGGCGGGCTTCGCGTCGCTGGCGGTGTTCGCGGTGGTCTATGGCGCCGC
>NZ_DASPMG010000277.1:0-28370 GCF_035627195.1 Azospirillum sp. | reverse complement strand
CCACTGCGCGATGCCCGTCATGTCGGGCAGGCGGTGGGCGATGCCCTTGTGGCAGTCTATGCACGTCATCCGGCCGCTGAAAAGGAACTCCTCGTGCGCGCGGGCGGCGCGGGGGGATTGCTTCGTGATGTCCATGGACTCGGCGCTGTGGCAGTTGCGGCATTCCAGGGAGTTGTTGGCCTTCAGCCGCGCCCATTCGTGCTCCGCCAGGGTGCGGCGCATGTCCATGAACTTCTCGCGCGTGGAGATGGTGCCGAACAGGTGCCCCCACACCTCCTTGGATGCCTGCATCTTGCGGGCGATCTTGTCGGTCCAGTTGTGCGGCACGTGGCAGTCCGGGCAGGTGGCGCGCACGCCGGAGCGGTTGGTGAAGTGGATGGTCTGCTTCATCTCCTCGTACGGGTTGGCCTGCATCTCATGGCAGGACGTGCAGAACGCCTCGGTGTTCGTGGCCTCCAGCGCGGTGTTGAAACCGCCCCAGAAGGCCACGCCCGCCAGGAACCCGCCCAGCGTCAGGAAGCCCAGGCTCAGGTAGGTGGCCGGCCGCGTGAAGGTGCGCCAAACGGCGCGCAGATTGTCCCCCAGCGCCATGGCTCACCGCCCCCCGCCCGGCGGCGACACGATGGAATCCAGATCGCGGAAGCGGTTCTCCACCAGCGGCTGCGCCGCCGTCTGCGGCACGTGGCATGCGGTGCAGGCATAGCGCCGCGGCGCCAGCCCGCCCAGCATGTTGCCCTCGCGGTCCTGGTAATGGGTGATGGAGATCATGGGGGCCTGCGACTGTTCCGTGTATTTGCGGCTGTGACAGTCCAGGCAGCGGTTGTGCCGCAGGTCGATCTGGTAGTCGCGGATCGAGTGCGGGATCACCGGCGGCTGTTCGGGGTAGTTGCGGGTGCGCCGCACGTCGTCGGCGACGTCCGGCGCGATCTGCGGGGCGGCCGGGTTCTCCAGGAACGGCGTCGGCCCGATCAGGCGCGGGGCGTCGGCCGCCCCCGCGCCCCCAAACGCCATGCCGCCCAGTGTGGTCACGGCGGCGACGGCCGCGAAGAGCAGCGTTCTCATTGGCCTCCCCCCACCTGGGCAACCTGCACCGGCAGGATCTTGACGGCGCATTTCTTGAAGTCGGTCTGCTTGGAGATCGGGTCGGTGGCGTCCAGCGTGACCTTGTTGATCGGCTGGCTGGCGTCGAAGAAGGGCACGAACACCACGCCGCGCGGCATGCGGTTGCGCCCGCGCGTCTCGACGCGGGTGCGGATCTCGCCGCGCCGCGACACCACGCGCACTTCCGATCCCCGCCGCAGGCCGCGCTCGCGCGCGTCGTCCGGGTGCATGAACACCACCGCGCCGGGGAAGGCCCGGTACAGCTCCGGCACCCGCAGGGTCATGGAGCCGGAGTGCCAGTGCTCCAGCACGCGCCCGGTGACGAGCCACAGGTTGAACTCCTCATCCGGCGATTCCGCCGGCGGCTCGTAGGGGGCGGCGACGAGGTTCGCCTTCTTGTCGGGGTTGCCATAGAACTGCACCCCCGTCCCTTTCTCCACGTAGGGGTCCAGCCCTTCGCGGAAGCGCCACTTGGTCTGCTGGCCGTTGACCACCGGCCATTGCAGGCCGCGCGTCTGGTGGTAGGTGTCGAACGGCGCCAGATCGTGCCCGTGCCCGCGGCCGAAGTGGGCGTATTCCTCGAACAGCCCCTTCTGGATGTAGAAGCCGAACAGCTTGGCTTCGTGGTTCTCGTACCCCGCCTCCATGTCGCTGACCGGGTACTTGTTCACCTCGCCGTTGGCGAACAGCACGTCGAACAGGGTCTTGCCCTTGTATTCCGGCGCCTTGGCCAGGAACTCGGCCGGCCAGACCTCGTCGGTGGTGAAGCGCTTGGAGAACTCCACCAGCTGCCACAGGTCGGAGCGCGCCTGCCCCGGAGCGTTGACCAGCTGGTGCCAGAAGTGGGTGCGCCGCTCGGCGTTGCCGTAGGCGCCCTCCTTCTCCACCCACATGGCCGCGGGCAGGATGACGTCGGCGGCCATGGCGGTCAGCGTCGGGTAGGCGTCGGACACCACCACGAAGTTGGCGGGGTTGCGGTAGCCGGGATAGGTCTCCTGCGCGGTGTTGGCCGCCGTCTGGAGGTTGTTGTTGACCTGGATCCAGTAGCAGTTGAGCTTGCCGTCCTTCAGCATGCGGTCCTGCAGCACGGCGTGGTAGCCGGGCTTGTCGGGCAGCAGGCCGGCGGGCAGCTTCCACTGCTTTTCCACCACCTTGCGGTGTTCGGGGTTGGTCACCTGCATGTCGGCCGGCAGGCGGTGGGCGAAGGTGCCGACCTCGCGCGCCGTGCCGCAGGCCGACGGCTGCCCGGTCAGCGAGAAGGGGCCGTTGCCCGGCTCCGAGATCTTCCCGGTCAGCAGGTGGATGTTGTAGACGAGGTGGTTGGCCCACACGCCACGCGTGTGCTGGTTGAAACCCATCGTCCAGAACGACACCACCTTGGTCTTGGGATCGGCGTAGATGTTCGCCAGCGCCTCCAGCCGTTCCTTCGGCACGCCGGTCAGCTGGGCCGTGTAGTCCAGCGTGTACTGGCTGACCATCTTGACGTAGTCGTCATAGTTGGACGGCGTGCTGACCGCGGCGTCGTTGGCGTGCTGTGCCCGCTGCTCCAGCACGTGCTCCGGCCGCAGGCCATAGCCGATGTCGGTGTTGGCCATGCGGAAGTTGATGTGCTTGGCGATGAAGTCGCGGTTGACCGCACCCGTCTGCACGATGTGGTTGGCGATATAATTGAGGATCGCCAGATCCGTCCCCGGCTTGAACACGATGGAGATGTCGGCGAGGTCGGAGCTGCGGTGCTCGTACGTCGACAGCACGACGATCTTGGAGTTGGGGTGCGACAGGCGGCGGTCGCTCACCCGCGTCCACAGCACCGGGTGCATCTCCGCCATGTTGGAGCCCCAGAGGACGAAGGCGTCGGTCTGCTCGATGTCGTCGTAGCAGCCCATCGGCTCGTCCATGCCGAAGGCGCGGATGAAGGTCACCGCGGCCGACGCCATGCAGTGCCGCGCGTTCGGGTCCAGGTTGTTGGAGCGGAAGCCGGCCCGCATCAGCTTGGACGCCGCATACCCCTCCCAGATCGTCCACTGGCCGGAGCCGAACATGCCGACGGCCGTCGGCCCCTTCTCCTTCAGCGTCTTCTTCCACTGCCGCGCCATCTCGTCGAAGGCCTGGTCCCAGCTCACCGGCTGGAACTCGCCGTCCTTGGCGTACTGGCCGTTCTTCATGCGCATCAGCGGCGTCGTCAGCCGGTCGGCGCCGTACATGATCTTGGAAAGGAAGTACCCTTTCACGCAGTTGAGGCCGCGGTTGGTCTCGTGCTGCATGTCGCCGTGGGTGGCGACGACGCGGTCCTCCTTCACGCCCACCACGACGCCGCAGCCCGTGCCGCAGAACCGGCACGGCGCCTTCGACCATTTGATGGCGAGGTCCTGGAAGGGGGCGGTGTTGGCCGCCTCCACGGGCAGGCTGACGTTGACGGCGGCGGCTGCCGTGGCGGCGGCCTGCGCCTTCAGGTAATCGCGTCGGCTGATACTCATGGGACGCCTCCGTCGGCATCAAGGAGGGGTTCGACGTGGTGGAACACCAGCGTGGCGGCCAGCACGCCGTCGAGCAGGCTCAGGGTGTTGAGGTGCGAGACGATGGTCTGCTCGTCCTCGGTCTCCAGGGTGATGACCAGCTTCCCGCCGTCGGTGGCGGCGTGCACCTCGACGCCGGCCAGCGACGCCGCGGTGCGCGACACCGCCGGCACGGCCTCCGGCCGGGCGTGCACGACGACGCTGGAGATGTGAAGTTCATGGGCGGGCTTGGCGGGGGGCGTCTTGTCAGGCGGCACGGCCGGCCTCCTTCAGGGTGACGGCGCCGACCGGGCAGGCCGACACGCAGGCGCCGCAGCCGGTGCAGCGCGCGGCGTCCACGGACGGCTGCCACACCCGCCCCTGCACGGGGATGAAGCGCATCGCCCCCTCCGGGCAGATGTCGCGGCAGGTCTGGCAGATGACGGCGCTGTGCGTCAGGCAACCCTTGGCGACGTGCGGCTCCAGCCGCCACGGCGGCTCCTGCCGGTCGAACAGCGGCTGCGGGCAGGCGTCGGCGCAGGCGCCGCAGAAGGTGCACTCCCCCTTGCGAAAGTCGACCGCGGGAAAGCCGCCGTCGCCGACGGTGATGATGGTCTCGGGACAGGCGGCCTCGCAGGCCCCGCACCGCGTGCAGCGGTCGAGGAAGCGGTCGAGGCGCACCCAGGGAGGACGGACCGGCGCGCCGGACTCGCGCGCGCGGCCGAACAGGACGCGTCGGCGTCCGGGATCGAATCCACCGTCTGCCATGGCACCCTCACGCCGTCGGGGGGCCGGCGAGCATCTGGTAGATCCATACGACCAGCCCATAGCCGCCGACCAGGGCGATGGCCGCCAGCGGCCAGAACACCACGGTCAGGAACAGGAAGGTCCACACCTCCCGCGATTTGCGGGTTTCGGGCAGCGGTTGTTCCGCCATGCGCCTTTTCTCCCCCCTGGCTTGCCGGCGGACGCACGGCGTCCCGGCCGGCGCGGCGTCGCACCGCGCTTCGAACAACCAGCCGTGGCGGGGTTGGTTCCGCTCAGTTCTTGGGCACTTTCAGGTGATCCAGACGGAGACGGTGGCGCGCGTCCGTCAGCCGGTAGACGCCGCCCACCGAGGCGGCGAGCACGCCCAGTCCGGTCGATCCGGCGATCAGGAACATGATGAGGATCTGGTACTTCACCGCCTCCTGCGGATCGACGCCGCCCAGGATCTGGCCGGTCATCATCCCCGGCAGCGAGACGAGTCCGGTCGCCGCCATGGCGTTGACGATGGGCATCATGCCGGTACGCAGCGCCTGCCGGTGCACGGTGCCCAGCGCCTGCCACCGCGTGGCGCCCAGCGCCAGCCGCGCCTCGATGGCGGCACGCTCCCGCGACGCGAGCGAGGTCAGCGTGTTCAGCGCCAGCCCGACGCCACTCATGGTGTTGCCCAGCACCATGCCCAGCAGCGGAATGGCATAGCGCGGGTCCCACCACGGGTCCGGCCGCACGGCGGTGGTCAGCGCCAGCAGCATGACGGCCGCCGCCGCGAACGCCATCGCCCCGGTGCCCAGCCCGTAGGCCCACCAGCCGGCCAGCCGCCGCTCCTGCCGGGCCAGGATCTCCTGCCCGGCGAAGCCGACCATGACCAGCGCCACGCCCAGCGTCAGCATCGGCGAGCCCAGCGCGAACAGCTGCTTCAGCACCAGCCCGACGAGGACCAGCTGCACCACCATGCGCACCGCCGACACCGCCAGCGCGCGTTCCAGGTTCAGCGCGAGGCGCCACGACAGCAGCCCGTTGACCAGCAGCAGCGAGGCGGCAATGGCGAGGTCGGAGACGCTCAGTTCGATGGGCGGCATGGCACTTCTTCCCTCACCACACCCTTCTCCACAGCCAGCACCCGCGTGGCGAGGCGACCGGCCTGCACCGGGTCGTGCGTGACCAGGACGATCGCAGCACCCCGCGCCATCTCGCGGCGCAGCTGGTCCTCCAGCCGCGCCGTGGCCTCGGCGTCCAGCGCGCCGCTGGGTTCGTCCAGCAGCAGCACGGCCGGCTCCTGCACCAAGGCGCGCACCAGCGCGAGGCGCTGCCGCTCCCCCGTGGACAGGCGCGCCACCGGCCAGCCCATGGCCTCGGCCGGCAACCCCAGCGCCTTGGCCAGCGGCACCGCACGCGCCGGATCGGCGAAGTGCGCGCCCACCACGTCGGCCCACCAGCCGGACTCGGCCGCCACGTAGGTGACGAGGCGCCGCCACTCCGGCGCCGTCATGGCGGAACGGGCGCGCTCGCCCAACCGCACCTCGCCGCGGCTGGGATCGAGGTCGGCGATGGCGCGCAGCAGCACCGACTTGCCCGATCCCGACGGCCCGCGCACCGCCACGCAGGTACCCGCCGGCACGGCGAAGCTGGCCGGCTTCAGAACACCGCTCTCCAGGCCCGACACGGTCAGCACGCACGCCCTCCGCGGTTGAATCGGAGAACGGTACACGCGCCGGGCGCGGTGCGGAAGCCCCGCGCCCCTTGCGGTGCAACAGGGGAACGCTATGTTGTGCCCCGTCCCCGCCCGCCCCCGACCGCCGATCGAGCCGATGCCGCAGCCAAACGCCGAGCGCGTCACCTTCACCCACCGCGAGATCCTGGAAGTGTTCAGCGGGGTGGCGCTGGCCATGCTGATGGCGGCCATGGACCAGACCATCGTCGCCACCGCCCTGCCCACCATGGCCGAACAGCTGGGCAACCTGGAGGACCTGCCGTGGGTCGTCTCCGCCTACCTGCTGGCCTCCACCACCACGACGCCGATCTACGGCAAGCTGTCGGACCTCTACGGGCGCAAGCGGGTGCTGCAGGTGGCCATCCTGCTGTTCCTCGTCGGGTCGGTCCTGTGCGCGCTGGCCGGCAGCATGTTCCAGCTGATCCTCTTCCGCGCCGTGCAGGGGCTGGGCGGCGGCGGGCTGATGGCGCTGGCCTTCACCATCATCGGCGACGTGGTGGAACCGCGTGAGCGCGGCCGCTACCAGGGCTACATCGGCGGCGTCTTCGCGCTGGCCAGCGTCGCCGGGCCGCTGCTGGGCGGCGTGTTCACCGAGGCGCTGTCCTGGCACTGGATCTTCCTGATCAACCTGCCGATCGGCGCCGCCGCCCTGTTCATGACGCGCAAGGCGCTGGCCCGCCTGCCCATGGGCATCGCGCACCCGACGATCGACTATCTGGGGGCGGCTCTGCTGATGGCGGGGATCACCGGCCTCCTGCTGGTCATCTCGCGCGGCGGCACGGCGTTTGGCTGGACCTCGCCCGCGCTGCTGGCGCTGGCGGCGGGCACGGCGGTGCTGCTGGGCCTCTTCGTCTGGCACGAGCGGCGGGTGGAGGAACCGATCCTGCCGCTGCGCCTGTTCCGCTCCCCCGTCTTCGCGGTGGCGAACCCCATCGTGGCCGTGTCGGCCATGGTGCTGTTCGCCGGCATCGTCTTCCTGCCGCTGCACCTCCAGCTGGTGCGCGGGGCGGGGGCGACGGAATCGGGCCTGCTGCTGCTGCCGCTGGTGTTCGGCATGACGCTGGGCGCGGTGGGCGGCGGCCGGCTGATCGCGCGCAGCGGGCGCTACAAGATCTTCCCCATCGTCGGGCTGGCGCTGGCGGCGCTGATGTTCCTGGCCCTGGGCGTCAGCGACCGGGTGGCCGGCGACGCGCTCCTGTCCACGCTGGTGCTGGTGCCGTTGGGCATCGGGCTCGGCCTCGTCATGCCGGTGATGACGGTGGCGGTGCAGAACGCCGTGGACCGCCGCGACCTGGGCGCGGCCACCGCCGCCGTCGGCTTCTTCCGCTCGCTGGGCGGCACCGCGGGGGTTGCGCTGTTCGGCGCGGTGCTCAGCGCCGACGTCGGCCGGCACCTGGGCGCCGCCGGCCTGCCGGGCATCGACGCCCGCGACGTTCTGGAGCGCGGCACCGTGGTGCTGCAAGGCCTGCCGGACCACGCCCGCGCCGCCGCCATCGGCGCCTTCGAGCAGGGGTTCGAGACGCTGTTCGTGCTGGCCGCCGCCTTCGCCGCCGTCTCGCTGGTGCTGACGCTGTTCCTGAAGGAGTTGCCGCTGCGCTCCGCCAAGGCCTCGTCCATGGCGTAAAGGGAACAAGCAGCGCCCCGTTCTGTTGGAGAGGTGCATTCCTCTCACGGAGTACGCCGCCATGCGGGCCTGGGCCCGAACCCTTCCGCTCGCCCTGCTGCTGGCCGCCGGCCCGGGTTCGGCGGCGCTGGCGGCCGACACCTCGCAAAACGCCGCCGTTTCCAGTGCCGGCGCGCTGGACCTCGCCGGCTGCGCGGCGCGGCGCTTCTTCGTGTTCGACGTCTACCGCCTGCGCCTCTACCTGCCGCAGCGGCCGGTGCACGAGACGGTGGCCTTCGACCGCCGCCTGCCGAAGATGGTGGAACTGGAAGTCACCTACCCCGGCAATGTCCCCGGCGACATGCCGGGTTCCTGGCGCAAGCGCTTCCAGGAGCGACTGCCGCCGGCGCTGGTCGCCGACCTGCGCAGCATCTACCAGAACCTGAAGGGCGGCGACGTCCTGTCCATCGACTACCGGCCGGAGCGCGGCTCGCTGGTGCGCCTCAACGGCGCGGTGCAGATCGCCGACCACGGCCCGGCGCTGATCGAGGCGCTGCTCGACATCTGGATGGGGCCGCGGGCCCTCAACCCCGAGATCCGCCAGCAGCTGCTGAGCGGGCGCTGCTGAAGACGGCACCTTCGCCGCCGCACCGCGTTTAGCCCTTCGCAACAACGGCGAGGGCCGCGATGAACGAGTTCTTCTCCAAGGCGGCGCAATGGACGTCGCGTCAGGCCGGGCGCGCCTCGACGTTCATGCTGGCGATCCTGGTCATCCTCGTGTGGGCGGTCACCGGGCCGATCTTCGACTGGTCGGACACCTGGCAGCTGATCATCAACACCGGCACCACCATCGTGACCTTCCTGATGGTATTTTTGATTCAAAATACGCAAAACCGCGACACCCAGGCCATCCAGATCAAGCTGGACGAGCTGATCCGCGTCACCAACCAGGCCCGCAACGGCCTGATCAACCTGGAGGACGCCTCCGAAGCCAAGCTCCAGGAAGTCAAGGAGGAGTTCAGCAAGGTGAAGGAAGAGGCCGTCCAGATCGCCGAGGAAACGCTGGAGGAGGTGCAGGACGACATCGAGGACACCAGCCGCAAGATCGACGAGGCCAAGCAGGAAATCGCCGAGGTGCGCCAGCACAGGACGGGTTGAGTCAACTCGGGAAGTGCGGCTCCTCGCCCAGCTTGTCCTCGATGTACAGCAGGTTCACCAGCACCAGCGCGGTCACCGCCAGCGGTGCTGCCAGGAACATGCCCAGCAGGCCGAACAGCAGCCCGCCCGCGGTGATGGCGCCGATGGTGACGGCCGGCGGCAGGTCGACGATGCGCTTCTGCACCAGCGGCGTCACCAGCTGCCCCTCCGCCTGCTGGATGACCAGATAGAGCAGCCCCACCCACAGCACCGTCTGCGCATCCTGCGTGAAGGCGATGAGCAGCGCCGGCATGGCCGCCAGGATCGGCCCGATGAACGGGATGAACTCCAGCACCATGGCCAGCACGCCCAGGCCCAGCGCCGCCGGGACGCCTAGCAGCATCAGCCCGGCCGTGGTCAGCGCGCCGACGATGGCCATCGAGATGAATTGGCCGATCAGCCACTTCCACAGCGTGTCGCCCAGCGTGTCCAGCACCTCGTACGCCCGCTTGTGCCCGGCCGGCGGCACCAGCAGGACGAGGCCGCGGCGGTACACCCCCGGCGTCGCCGCCACATAGAGCGCGATGAACAGCACGATGATCGCGTCGCCGATGAAGTACACCACGCTGGGCGCGATCTGCCGCAGGCGGCCCAGCCAGGGTCCGACGCCGCCCTCGCCGCTGATCTGGTCGCGCACCTCCTTCGGCAACTGGTCGATGGCCCGGCCGATCTGGTCGGACAGCTGGCTCACCTCGCCCAGCGCCCAGGCCCCCACCAGCCAGCCGCCGCCGACCACCGCGGCCAGCAGCGTCACCAGGATGGCGGCCAGCCCCCACATTTCGGACAGGCCGGTGAAGCGCTTCAGCAGCCCCGCGATGCGCCGCAGCAGGATGGCGAACAGCACGCCGGCGAAGGCCAGCAGCACGGCGTGCGAGATCTGCACCAGCAGGTAGGCCAGCGCCGCCACCCCGGCGACGATCAGCACCTTCCAGGTGAAGACGCGCAGTTCCCCGGTCGTGGTGTGGCGCGGGGCGACGCCGGCCTGATCCTCGGCGTCCCGGTTCCCGACACCCTGGGCGAGCCGCCCCAACGCGCGCGCCGCATCCCGCTTGCCGTCCATCCGCCCCTCCGTCCGTGCCCAACGGAAACGCGGCGGATGGGGGAACGGATCCGGCCGGGATGCGTCAGTGCGTCGTTTCCGGCGGTTCGTACGGATGCGTCTCGCGCGTGGGGGCGAGGCGGCGGTCGCAGGGGCTGGGATGGCGCTGGCAGGTGCGCGTGTACAGGTCGCTCAGCGCCTTGATGCGGTCGGGATCGCGGTGCTGGCGCGCGCGGACCAGGTTGTCCCACACCATCTGGCGGATGGCGGCGTCGCCGTGCGGCTCGCCCATCAGGACCGTGCCGCGCATGGCGGCCTCATCCAGCGTCAGGTGCTCGTGCTCGGCGATGGCCGCGATCTCTTCCTGCGGCAGGGGCAGGACGTCAACGGGCCTCGGCATGATGCCCTCCTCCGCGGTGTCGCCGCGGACCACGCGGCCCCGCCGGTGGTGGGGGGCCGCACCGACGCCGATGATACACCCGCCCCGCCGCCAAGCCGAGACCGGTCAGCCGAGACCAACGGTCGCGCCCCACCCCTGTTGTAAAGGCGGACGCCACGCCATATGCAACGCGCCCGCCCTGATCGGCGGGGCCAAGGAGACGAACGGACATGACCCCCGAGGAACGCAACGTAATCGAGGACCTCTTCCGCCGCCTGCGCCAGTCGGAAACGCAGCCGCGCGATCCCGAGGCCGAACGGCTGATCCGCGATTCCCTGCAGGCCCAGCCCGGGGCCGCCTACTATCTGGCCCAGTCGGTGCTGGTGCAGCAGCACGCGCTGACCGCCGCCCAGCAGCGCATCGATGAGCTGGAGCGCCAGCTTCAGGACGCCCAGCGCCAGCAGCCGGCCCAGCAGGGCGGCGGCGGCCTCTTCGGCAGCCTGTTCGGTTCCGCCCGCCCGCCGGAGCCGCAGCGCCCCCGCGCCGGTTCGGTCCCCCACTCCACCCCCGGCTACCCGCCGGCCCCTATCGGCCAAGCCCAGGGCGGCCCGGCCCCCGGCGGCCCCTGGGGCGCCCCGCCCAGCCCCGCCTTCGGCCAGCAGGGCCGCTATCCCCAACCCGGTTATCCCCAGGCCGGCTATCCGCAACCCGGCTACCCGCAGCAGCCGATGGCGGCGCGCGGCGACGGCTTCCTGGCCGGTGCCGCGACCACGGCGATGGGCGTGGCCGGCGGCATGCTGGCGGCCAGCGCCATCAGCTCCATGCTGAGCGGCGGATCGAGCCCGTTCGGCGGCCCTGACGCCGGCGCCTCCCAGGCCGCCAGCCACGACGAGTCGCTGCCCGACGAAAACCACGTCCAGCAAGCCAGCTACGAGCCCGACGAAGGCGACCTCGGCGGTGACGACGGCGGCGACGACAGCTGGATCTGAGCGCGCAAGCCCCTCTCCCTTGAGCTAGGTGATGCACACAGCTCGGTGGAGGCTGAAAAGCCCTTCTCCCCTTGAGGGAGAAGGGTTGGGATGAGGGGTATTTTACCGCCGGAGGCGGGATAAGGAATCTTCTCTTCCGGCCATCCGGCCGTAATCACCCTCACCCCAACCCCTCTCCCCTCAAGGGAGAGGGGCTTTTTCTTCTCACCGCGCGAAGGTAACCGTCCCTTCCGCGGCCGCCTGTTCGGCCGGCTTGGCGTTGTGGCCGAACTCCTCCACGTCGCTGCGGCGGGTGTAGCCGCGCCGGGCCCGCTTGTCCTCCAGGAGGCGCATCGGCTGGCGGCGGCGGCCGGTCGGCAGCTTGCCGGCGTAGGCCGCGACCGCCAGCGCGCCCAGTCCGGCGAACACGGCCGTGGTCACCCACGGGTGCATCTGCGCCTGGGTGTAGACGCTGGTCTCGCGCACGAAGGAATGACGCCCGGCACGCTCCTCGTGGTCGTGGCCGGAGGGGTGCCACAGGCTGTCGCCGTGTTCCTGGCGCGGTCCGCCGGAGCGCTGGTAGCGGGTGACGAACCGCTCCATCACGCGGTCGGTCAGGCGCGGCATGTAGCGCTCGCCCCACTGGAACAGCTTGCCGGAGCCGCCGACGATCAGGTCGCGCACCGGCGTCTGGGCGGCGTGCAGGATGGCCTGGGCCACCAGTTCCGGCGCATAGACCGGCGGCGGGTTCACCGGCTCGCTGTCCATGGTGTTCTTGCCATGCTCCTCGAACTGGGTGTCGATGGTCGCCGGCTTGATCAGGGAGACGGACACCGGGGCGCCGTCCGTCTCCACCTCCATCCGCAGCGCGTCGGTAAAGCCCTTCACCGCGTGCTTGGTGGCCGAATAGGGGCCCTGGAGCGGGATCGCGCGTTCCGACACCACGCTGCCGACGTTGATCAGCGCCCCGCCGTGCTGGCGCAGGTGGCGCAGTGCCACCAGCGAGCCGATCACCGTGCCCCAGTAATTCGTCTCGAACAGGCGGCGGTGGTCCTCCATCGAGATCTCCTCGATGCGGCCGTAGATCGACACGCCGGCGTTGTTCACCCAGGTGTCGAATCCGCCGAAGGCGCGGATGGCGGTGTCGGCGACGCGGCGCATCGCCTCCTCGTCCGCCACGTCGGCGACGCAGTGCACGGCGGTGCCGCCGTCGTGCCGGATCTCCTCCGCCACCTGGGCCAGCGCGTCGCGGTCGCGGGCCGCCAGCACGACGTGCGCGCCCTGCGCCGCGGCCATGCGGGCGGTGACCAGCCCGATACCGCTCGTCGCCCCGGTGATGACGATGACCTGCTCTTCGATCGGCTTCAGATGCACGGGCATGGCTTCCTCACGGATTCCGGACGGATGCGCCGCTCAAACAGGCTATGCACCCCGGCGTTCCCGCCGGCGCTTGATTCCGGCCCGACGGGACCCATATTGGTTTTGTCGTGCCGTAGAATTGAAACCAACACGACGTGCATGCCATGGCGGAACGCCGGCCGCGACGACATGGCGTACAGTCCCGCGTGTTTCGGACTTATTGCGAGCCATCCTGGTGAATGCGAGCGCCCGCGGCATCCGCGCGGCGCTCGCCTTTGTGACGGCATCTCCCCAATCGCCATGGCGGTACCCCGACGGTCCGGGCGGTGGGACTGACGGACGATCACACCCGGCGCGTTGCGCCACCCGCATATCCACGCTGTTCTAGTCCAACACCGCGGTGTGGCCGCGGCTGAAGGCCATGCCGTGGCCGGACGCCGGGAACCCTGCCGCGCGCCATCGTACCGGGGGCATTTCGCCTGCGGTCCTTCCGCGAGACACCGCCATGGACGACGAACGCATCCGCCGGCGCGCGCACGAGATCTGGGAGCGCGAGGGCTGTCCCGAAGGGCGGCAGGACGCCCATTGGGAGCAGGCCCGGCGCGAGCTGGAGGCGGAGGAGGAAGCGGCGGCACCCGCCGCCCTGGACGCCGCCGCGGCGCAGCCGCCCGCGCCCGGCCCGGTGGTCCGCGGAACGCCCAAGACGGTGCGCGGACGCAAGAGGGCGCCGGGTTCCGGCGAGGAGTCGGGCGGCGCCGCCTGAACCCGCCGCCCCAACGGGGGGATAGGAAAAGGCCAACGGAAAAGACAAAAAAGAAGGAGGGTGCATGCCGTCGCGTCGCGATTCCGGGTCCTGGATGTGGGCGGAGGCCGTCGAGCTTCTCGACCGGGCCGAGCGGTTGCACCGCCAGTTCTTCCGGCCCGGCCGGCCGAACGCGGCATGCGCCACCTGGACCCCGCCCGTCGACGTCTACGAGACGGCGGCGGAAGTCCTCGTCGTCGCCGCCCTGCCGGGCGTGCTGGCCGGACAGGTGGAGGTGGCGGTGGAACACGGCGTGCTGCGCCTTGCCGGCGAACGCACCCTGCCCTGCCCGCGCACCGGCGCCATCCACCGCATGGAGATCCCGCACGGCCGTTTCGAGCGCCGCGTCGAGTTGCCGGCCGGCGCCTGCGAGGTGACCAGGACCGAACTGGTCGCCGGCTGCCTCGTGCTCGCCCTGCGCAAGCTGGGCTGAGGGAGGCCGTCATGACCGAATCACCCGAAACGCCCGAAACGTTCCTGCCGGACGACGCGGTGCCGATCATCGCCGTGCGCAACCTCGTCCTGTTCCCCGGCGTCGTCATGCCGGTGACCGTCGGCCGCCGCCGCTCCGTCGCCGCCGCGCAGGAGGCGGCGCGCGCCGGGCGCCCCATCGGCGTCGTGCTCCAGCGCGACGAGACGGTGGAGGAGCCGACCGGCGCCGACATGCACGGCGTCGGCTGCACCGGCAACGTCCTGCGCTACGTCACCACGCCAGACGGGCAGCATCACCTCGTCTGCCAGGGGCGCCAGCGCTTCCGCATCACCAAATGGCTGGACGGCTACCCGTTCCTCGCCGCCCGCGTCGAGGCGGTGGAGGAAGCCGAGCCCGACACGCCGGAGATCCGCGCCGCCTTCCTGCACCTGCGCGACCAAGCGCTGGAGGCGCTCCAGCTCCTGCCCCAGGTGCCGCAGGAGCTGCTGACGGCGGTGCAGAACATCGAGTCCGCCGCCGAGCTGGCCGACATGACGGCCGCCTACATGGACCTGAAGCCGGCCGAGAAGCAGGAGATCCTGGAGACCTTCGGGATGGGGGAGCGGCTGGAGCGGGTGGCGCGCCTGCTGGCCAACCGGATCGAGGTGCTGCGCCTGTCCCGCGACATCCGCGAACGCACCCGCGAGACCATGGACGAGCGCCAGCGCGAGTTCCTGCTGCGCGAACAGCTGCGCACCATCCAGAAGGAACTCGGCGAAGGCGACGAGGCCCGGCAGGCCGAGGTGGCCGAGCTGCAGGACGCCATAGCCAAGGCCGGCATGCCCGACGAGGTGCGCGAACAGGCGGAGAAGGAGCTGCGCCGCCTGGAGCGCATGCCCGAGGCGGCGGCCGAGTACTCCATGGTCCGCACCTACCTGGACTGGCTGATCGAGCTGCCGTGGAACCGCCTGTCCGAGGGCCGCATCGACGTCGCCGGGGCGCGCCGCATCCTGGACGAGGACCACTTCGGGCTGGAGAAGGTGAAGCGCCGCATCCTGGAATTCCTGGCGGTGCGCAAGCTGAACCCGGAGGGCAGGAGCCCGATCCTCTGCTTCGTCGGCCCGCCGGGGGTGGGCAAGACCTCGCTCGGCCAGTCCATCGCGCGGGCGACCGGGCGCGCCTTCGCGCGCGTCAGCCTGGGCGGCGTGCACGACGAATCGGAGATTCGCGGCCACCGCCGCACCTACGTGGGATCCCTGCCCGGCAACGTGGTGCAGAGCATCCGCAAGGCCGGCACGCGCGACTGCGTGATGATGCTGGACGAGGTCGACAAGCTGGGCCAGGGCGCGCGCGGCGACCCGTCGGCCGCCCTGCTGGAGGTGCTGGATCCCGAGCAGAACGCCACCTTCCGCGACAACTACCTGGGCGTGCCGTTCGACCTGTCGAAGGTGATGTTCATCGCCACCGCCAACGTGCTGGATGCCATCCCCGGTCCGCTCCGCGACCGCATGGAGGTGATCGAGCTGGCCGGCTACACCGAGGACGAGAAGCTGGAGATCGCCCGGCGCTACCTCGTGCCCCGGCAGATCGCGGCCAACGGCCTGACGGGTGCGTCCTTCTCCATCGGCGACGACGCCCTGCGCACGATCATCCGCGACTACACGCGCGAGGCCGGCAACCGCGGGCTGGAGCGGCAGGTCGGCGCCGTCTGCCGCAACGCCGCCATCCGCATCGCCGAGGGCGACACGGCCGGGCTGGACATCGGTCCGGCCGAAGTGCACGAGATCCTGGGTCCGCCCCGCTTCGAGAACGAGGTCGCCATGCGCACCAGCGTGCCCGGCGTGGTGACGGGGCTGGCCTGGACGCCGGTGGGCGGCGACATCCTGTTCATCGAGGCTACCCGCTTCCCCGGCTCCGGCAAGCTGATCCTCACCGGCCAGCTGGGCGACGTGATGAAGGAGAGCGCGCAGGCGGCGCTGAGCCTCGTCAAGACGCGCTGGCGCGACCTGGGCGTCGCCGCGGAATCCTTCGAGCGGTCGGACATCCACGTGCACGTGCCGGCCGGCGCCATCCCGAAGGACGGGCCGTCGGCCGGTGTCGCCATGTTCATGGCGCTGGTGTCGCTGCTGACCGGGCGCTGCATCCGCTCCGGCACGGCAATGACGGGGGAGATCAGCCTGCGCGGCCTCGTCCTGCCGGTGGGCGGCATCAGGGAGAAGGTGGTGGCGGCGCAGCGCGCCGGCGTCACCACCGTCCTGCTGCCGGCCCGCAACCGCAAGGACTACGACGACATCCCGGCGGCGGTGCGCGATACGCTGCGCTTCGTCTGGCTGGAACGCGTCGACGACGCCGTCCGCGAGGCGCTGGTCGCCGAGCCGGAGCCGCAATGGCGGACGGGAACATGACCCCCTATGACGACGGGATTACCCCCGATCCACTTTTGCGCCTGCGCGTTCGGGGGCCCATATCAACGGTGACGCCAAGGAGTCATTCTCGCTGATGTCAGAACTGGAAGGCCCGCCCGACGACGGCGGGCCTTTTTTTGTGTGCTCGGCGCATGTCTGGATCGCGGCCCCTGGATTGGTTGTTGGCCGACCCAAGGCGCTGGCGAGCGGTCCTGAACTGAACCTCGCTTGGTTCGGTTCCTTGAAATGCTTGGTGGATTCGAAAGGGATGCAATCAGCATTCGCTGAGCATAGGCGTTAATGAGGCGTATTTGACTCCGACATTGCACAATGATATACGCGTTTGAGTTTCACTCTTGGCGAATACGATAGCATGATACTGAAGAATTTTGACGACCGGGAACCTCAAATTGCCGAACTGTCAAGACTTCTGACCGTAGCGCCAGCTGATCGGCGCGACAGAATCGATCAGGAGCTGCGCTCATTGCGCGCCGGCATCAAGGGTGAAAACGGCGCGGCCTATTATATCGACTTTGCATACAAGAATTCCAAGAATTACGCCGTCATACACGATCTACGCTTGGAAATCGATGGATTTTCAGCGCAGATTGATCATTTAATCATCAATCGCCATATGAATGTTTACGTCATAGAAACCAAAACAACGCACGCGGGAATAAAAATCACAGAAGACGGAGAATTCCTCCGGTGGAACGATTATAAAAAGACCTACGAAGGCATGCCATCGCCGATTGCCCAGAACGAGCGCCATATTGCCGTTCTGAAAAAGGCCTTCGAACAGATCGGCGAGCCGAAACGATTGGGCGTCCGGATGCAGCCGACACTTCATTCCTTTATCGCCGTGGACCCGAAAGTGAGGATCGACCGGCCGAAAAATTTCGACTCGAGCCGCATCGTTAAGGCCGATGTCCTTCAGAACACCATATCAAAGCAATCCGACAACGACGGCATGCTCTCAAACCTTGGAAGCATCATGCGCGCTATATCCAGCGAGACGCTGGAAATGATCGGGCATAAGCTCGTCGCCCTGCACAGGCCCGCATCCGTCGATTATGCAACCCGGTTCGGGTTGAAAAGCGTGGAAGCCTGCGTGCCGGACGCCGTGACGCGCCCGCCGGTGACAACCAGTGCGGTGCCGGCGGCTCCGCGATTTGACGCCCGGCCACCGGCCCCCCGGATCGAGCCTCAGCCGCCGGCTCCCCGGCTTGAGCCCGAGCTTGATGCGCAGCACAGGTGCCGGTGCTGCAGCAGCACCGCCGTCAAGATCCAGTACGGGAAGTACGGCTACTACTTCAAATGCAGCGCGTGCGGGGGCAACTCCGCCTTGAAGCTGAATTGCCTTAACGCCGGGCACAAAGAGAAAATTCGTAAGGACGGAGAGAGATTTTATCGCGACTGCCCGGAATGCAAGACCAGCATGCTGTTCTTCACAAACCCGACGTGACCGGGTTCGGCATTCGGCACCGGCACCACGCGGTCAACACCACCCAACGTCCACCGAGAACATGTACCCCGCGCCGTAGATCGTCTTGATCAGCCGCGGGCTGCTGGGGTCCTCGCCCAGCTTGCGGCGAAGGCGCGAGATGCGCACGTCGATGGAGCGGTCAAGCGGTTCCAGGTCGCGCTCCTGCAACAGTTGGTCGCGCGACAGGATGCGGTTCGGGCTGCGCACGAAGGCCTCCAGCAGGCGCGTCTCGGCGGTGCTCAGCGCCACCTCCTGCCCGGCCGGGTCAAGCAGGCGGTTGCGCGCCGGCTCGAAGGTCCAACCCTCGAAGCGCGCAACCGACGGCGCTGGCGCCTCGACAGCGTCGGCGGCGCGCCCCAGGCGGCGCAGGATGCTGCGCACGCGCGCCACCAGCTCGCGCGGCTCGAACGGCTTCACCATGTAGTCGTCGGCGCCAAGCTCCAGGCCCAGGATGCGGTCGGCGACGTGCTGGCGCCCGGTGAGGATCAGGATGGCGCAGCCCGCCCGCTCCTGCAGGTCGCGCACCAGCTGCAGCCCGTCCACGTCCGGCAGGCCCAAATCGACGATGCACAGCGCCGGCACGCGCGCCCGCAACCGCCGCGTCAGCTCGGCCCCCGTGCGCACATGTTCCGCCTCGTAGCCGTAGCCGGCGAGCGTGGTGCGGATCAGGTCGCCGATGTCCGCCTCGTCCTCCACCACGTAGACCAGCGGCCTTCCGGTTTCCGTCATACCCGTGCCTCTGCGATGGCGGCCCCGATGGCGGCGGCCCCAATGGCGGCGGCAAGGTCGTCGCGGGTGAAGGGCTTGTGCAGGATCGGCGTGTCGCCGCCCTCCATCCCGTCGGCATAGCCGCTGATGAGGACGACGCGCAGGTCCGGCCGCTTCGCGCGCGCCAGCGCCGCCAGTTCCCGCCCGCCCAGGCCGCCGGGCATCATCACGTCGGACACCAGCACCGCCACCTCCGGTGCCGCGTCCAGCAGGCGCGCTGCCTCCGCCCCGCTGTCGGCCTCCACCACCAGATGGCCCAGGTCGACGAGCTGCCGGCGGATGACCCGCCGCACCTCCGCGTCGTCCTCCACCAGCAGCACCAGCCGCCGCTCGCCCGACGCGCACGGGGCGGGCGCCGCAGGCTTCGGCCCGGGCGGCACCACCGCGCGGTGGCTGAGCGGCAGCAGCAGGGTGGCCGTCGTCCCCGCACCCGGCGCGCTGTCCATGCGGATGCCGCCGCCCGACTGCTTGACGAAGCCATAGACCTGCGACAGCCCCAGCCCGCTGCCGGCCCCCAACCCCTTGCTGGTGAAGAACGGCTCGAACGCCTGTTCCAGCGTCGCCTCGTCCATGCCCAGGCCGGTGTCGGCGACGGTGATGCGCACGTAGGCGCCGGGGGCGACCTCCGCCTCCCCGGCCGCCGGTGGATCCAGCTCCACGGTGTCGGTGGCGAAGGTCAGGCACCCGCCGCCGGGCATGGCGTCGCGGGCATTGAAGGCGAGGTTCAGCAGGGCGTTCTCCAACTGGTGCGGGTCCACCTCCGCCACCGGCGGCGTGGCGGGATCCTCGACGCGGATCGCGATGGCGGGGGGAAGGGAGCGTTGCAGCAGGCCGACCGTGCCGCGCACCAGCCGGTCCACCTCCACCGGGCGCGGCTCCAGCGGCTGGCGGCGGGAGAAGGCGAGCAGCCGTCGCGTGATGTCGGCCCCCCGCCGGGCCGCCCGCAGCGCCGGCTCCAGCCCGTCGCGCACCGCCTCTGCGTCCGCCACGCCGCCTTCAAACCGGCCATCCAGCCGGTCGCGCAGCGCCGCGAGGTTGCCGATGACGATGGTCAGCAGATTGTTGAAGTCGTGCGCCAGACCGCCGGTCAGCTTGCCCACCGCCTCCATCTTCTGCGCGTGGATCAGCGCCGTTTCCGTCCGCTTCTGCTCGGTCACGTCGGAGGACAGGACGAAGAAGCCGACGACCGCGCCCGCCTCGTCGTATTCCGGCACGATGTCGCTGTGCGCGTGGACGCGCCCGCGGCCAGGCTGTTCCATGGTGTATTCGTAGCTGACGCGCCGCCCCGTCGCCGCGCGTTCCAGCTGGTGGCCGATCACGGCGAACAGCGCGGGGCCCAGCACCTCCTCCACCGTGCGGCCGAGGATCGAGTCCTTGGTGTGGCCGAACCAGTCCGCATAGCCGCGGTTGGCGAAGCGGTAGACGCCGCCGCGGTCGATGTAGGCGATGTTGGCGGGCACCGCGTCGGTGATCAGGCGCAGCCGCTCGCGCGTCGATTCCAGCTCCGCCGTTCGCTCGCGCACGCGGCGGTCCAGTTCCTCGTTGCGCTCCAGGATCAGGCGTTCGTGCCGGCGCTGCTCCGTCACGTCGGTGTAGATGGTGACGAAGCCGCGGCCGGGCAGCGGCGTGCCGCGCACCGCGATGATCCGGCCGTTCGGGCGTTCGCGCTCGAAGGCGTGCGGCCGGAACTCGGCCGCCGCCCGCACCCGCTCCGCCACCAGCGTTTCCACGTCGCCGGGGCCGTACTCCCCGCGCTCGGCGTTGAAGCGCATGAAGTCGGCGAACGGCGTGCCGACGCGCGCCATCGCCGCCGGAAATTCCAGCAGCGACAGGAACCGCTCGTTCCAGCCGACCAGCCGCAGATCGGCGTCGATCACCGTGAACCCCTGGTCGATGTGGTCGAGCCCGGCCTGGAGCAGCGCCAGCCGGCGCGCCGCATCGTCCTCCCCCTCCCCCTGCATGCCCCCGCCTTCGCTACACGCCCCGTACGCCCCACGCGCCCCGCACGCTATTGTAAGCGGTTGGGCACGGACGGCAAACCGCCCTGTTACAATTGGCTACATTTCCGACGCACTTCCGCAAGAGTCCTTCGCCATGCTGCGGCCGACCACGAAGCGGCCGCAGCCAAGGCCGACGACACCGGATACCGAGGAGGAAACCCGAATGCGCTTCCTGAAGACGCTCGCCTGCGGCGCCGCCGCCTGCGCCATGATGGCCGGCACGGCCAACGCCGAGATCTCGGACAACGCGGTCAAGATCGGCCTGCTGACCGACATGACCGGCACCTATTCCGACATCGCCGGGCCGGGCGCCATCGCCGCGGCGCAGATGGCCATCGACGACGTCGGCGGCAAGGTCGCCGGCAAGCCGGTCGTCCTGCTGACCGCCGACCACCAGAACAAGCCGGACATCGCGTCCAACAAGGCGCGCGAGTGGATCGACGTCGAGAAGGTCGACGTCTTCGCCGAGTTGGTGACCACCTCCGTCGCACTCGCCGTCAACGCCATCGCCAAGCAGGCCAACAAGATCAGCCTGGTGTCGGGCACCGCGTCCTCGCGCATCACCAACCAGGACTGCTTCCCGGGCGGCGTGCACTGGACCTACGACACCTACGCCATGGCCAACGGCACCGGCAAGGCCGTGGTGCAGGAGGGCGGCAAGAGCTGGTTCTTCCTCACCGCCGACTACGCCTTCGGCCAGAACCTGCAGGACGACGTGGCCAAGGTCGTCAAGGCCAGCGGCGGCGAGGTGAAGGGTGCCGTGAAGCATCCGTTCCCGGCGCAGGACTTCTCCTCCTTCCTCTTGCAGGCCCAGGGCTCGGGCGCGCAGATCATCGGCCTCGCCAACGCCGGCGCCGACACCACCAACGCCATCAAGGCGGCGTCGGAGTTCGGCATCACCCAGTCCGGGCAGAAGCTGGCCGGCCTGCTGGTGTTCCTCACCGACATCCACTCGCTGGGCCTGCAAACGGCGCAGGGGCTGATGCTGACCACCGGCTTCTACTGGGACATGGACGACAAGACCCGCGAGTGGTCGAAGCGCTTCCACGCCAAGACCGGCAAGATGCCGACGATGGTGCAGGCCGGCGTCTATTCCTCGCTGATGCACTACTTCAAGGCGGTCGAGGCCAAGGGCAGCGACGACACCGCCACCGTCATCAAGGCGATGAAGGAGACCAAGGTCGAGGACTTCTTCGCCCGCAACGGCCGCATCCGCGAGGATGGCCGCATGGTGCACGACATGTACCTGGCCCAGGTGAAGAAGCCCGCCGATTCGAAGGGTCCGTGGGATTACTACAAGATCGTCCGCACCATCCCGGCCGAGGAAGCGTTCATGCCGCTGTCCGAAAGCCAGTGCCCGATGGTGAAGAAGTAAGCGTGCGAACCGGCGGGGAGGCGTTTCGCTTCCCCGCCGGACACTTTGCGCTGTTCGTTCCCCCCACAGTTCGTGGCAATATGGGGGCGTAGCGGGTGCCGCTGGCCGGGGGGCGGGCGCCGCACCAATGCACGCAGGGAGAAACGGCCACCATGCCGCTGAAGCACATCCTGGTCCACCTCGACTCCAGTTCGAACGTCGAGTCACGCCTCAACGCCGCGATCGCGCTGGCGAAGCAGCACGGCGCGTTCCTGCGCGGTCTGTTCGCCCAGCCCGACCGCATCGCCACCAGCGTCGTGGCCCGCCGGCCCAGCGACCACCTGGCGCAGGCCGCCGCCAAGTCGGAGGCGCTGTTCCGCACCAAGACGCAGGAAGCCGGCGTTCCGTCCGAATGGCACGCGCTGGCGCACGGCGAGTACAACCACGTCATCCGCGAGACCATCATCTGGTCGCGCTTCGCCGACCTGACGATCCTCAGCCAGTACGACCGCGATCAGGCGGAAGGTGCGGCACCGGAGGAGTTGGCTGAGCAGGTGGTGCTGAACGCCGGCCGCCCGGTGCTGGTCGTGCCCTACGCCGGCCTGTTCCCGCACATCGGCAAGCGCGTCGTCGTCGCCTGGAACGCCGAGCGCGAGGCGTCCCGCGCCCTGGCCGACGCCATTCCGTTCCTGACGCAGGCCAGCGAGGTGACGGTGATCACCGTGCTGACGCAGGCCTCGGCCCAGTCCGGCGACAGCAGCCGCATCCAGCTGGCCGACCACCTGCGCCTGCACGGCGTGAAGGCCGAGCAGACGCACTTCACGGTCAGCGACATCGGCGCCATGGACGCGCTGCTGGCCCAGGCGGTCGACCTCGGCGCCGACCTCCTAGTGATGGGTGCGCACGGGCACTACACCTTCCCGTACCTGCACCGCGGCAGCGGCACCCGCCACGTCCTGCGCTCCGCCCCGCTGCCGGTGCTGCTGTCGCACTGAGGCCGGGACGGCTGCCGTTGGGTTTTCGCTGCGCTCAACCCAACCTACGGGACCAACCACGGGAACGTCGTAGGTTGGGTTGAGGCAAAGCCGAAAACCCAACATCCACGTCGATCGATATACGGAACGCCCTTCCCCTACCGGGGGAAGGGCGTTTTGCGTTTCAGGCCCGCCATGCCTGCGACGATTTGCAGCACTTGCCGCCGCCCGAGCGCGCCCCAAGCCGCCGCTTCCTTCGGTCAGGGCACCCCGGCCGCGCGCTTTCCGACCAAAGTCTCATGCGATATAAGGATATTCTAATTTGTGCGCCGAACAGAATGTCGTATATCAAGACTCGGCCGTGTCGGACGAACGCAACCTGCCGGAGAGCAGGAGCCAGAGGACAAGTTCCACCCCGGAGGAGGTTCCCAGGCGCGCCATGTCAACCATAGAGATCGTTGTTGCGGATAAGAGCCCGCTGGTCTTGCGGGCGTTGGTCAGGCTTTTCGAAGAGGATGAGCGCTTCAACCTGCTCGCCACCGCGAGCGACGGCGAGCGCTTCCTGGAAGCCTGCCGGCGCTTCCCCTTCCACGTCGGCGTCATCGGCTGGGAGATGCCGTTCGTCAGCGGCCGCGGCGTGCTGGAGCGCCTGAAGGGCCGCGCCGGCGGCCCGCGCATCGTCGTCCACACCGGCACCAGCGACGCCACCGCCTCGCGCCAGGCCATGATGCTGGGCGCCGCCGGCTTCTGCAGCAAGGCGGAACCGCCGGAACGGCTGCTCGACGTCTGCGGCGCGGTGGCGGCCGGGCGCATGGCCTTCCCCTTCGTCGACGTCGCCACGCTGGCCGACGACCCGCTCACCCGCCTGACCATGCGCGAGCGCATGCTGCTGGAATCGCTCACCTCCGGCCGCACCAACGCGCAGCTCGCGCGTGATCTGGGCATCTCCGTGCACACGGTGAAGTTCCACCTGAAGAACCTGTACGACAAGCTCAGCGTCGGCAACCGCGCGCAGGCGGTGGCGCTCTCCATGTCGCGCCGCCAGCACGCGTAACGTTTCCGGTTTCCGTTGTCGGGCCGCGCTGGCGCTTGGCGCACGCGCGGCCCGACGTTTGAATCCCACCCCATCGGCTAGCCTGCCCGACCGGGCAGGTTTTTTCCCGCCCGGGAGAGTTCACCCCCCTGCCCCACCGGGCGTTCCGGGGCTGGAGCGCATTCCGTACGCTCCCAACCATCGAAGCCACCGATGGTCCGGGAACAGCACCCATGCCGATCAACCGCGTCAAGGACATCGTGATCCTCGGCATCGTCGGGGACAGCGCGTCGGGCAAGACGACGCTGAGCGACGGCATCGCCGCCATCCTGGGCACGGAGCGCGTCGCCACCATCTGCACCGACGACTACCACCGCTATTCCCGGCGCGAGCGAGCGGCACTCGGCCTTTCCGCCCTCGATCCGCGCGCCAACCACATCGACATCCTGGAACAGCACCTGAAGCTGCTCCGCCAGGGCCAGCCGGTCCTGAAGCCGGTCTACAACCACCACACCGGCGAGTTGGACGCCCCCCAGTACATCGAGCCGCGCCCATACGTCGTGGTGGAGGGGCTGCTGGGCTACACCACCCGCGCCATGCGCGACTGCTACGACGTCAAGCTGTACCTGGAGCCGCAGGAAGACCTGCGCGTGCGCTGGAAGGTGCAGCGCGACACCACCCGGCGCGGCTACACCCGCGAACAGGTGCTGGACTCGCTGGAGAAGCGGCGGGAGGACAGCCCGGCCTTCATCCACCCGCAGCGCACCTTCGCCGACGTGGTGGTGTCCTTCAACCCGCCCGACGACAACCACCAGGAATCCGGCGCCCGCCTGAACGTCCGCCACGTCCTGCGCCCCACCCTGCCGCACCCCGACCTGACGCCGCTGCTGGAGGGTGCCGGCCAGGCCGGCATCCACCTGGAGCTGAGCCGCGACCGCGACGGCAAGCCGGTGGACGTGCTGGAGATCGACGGCGCCATCAGCCCCGAGCGCGCCTTCCGGGTGGAGGAGCTGCTGTGGCGCCTGCTGCCGGAAGCCAGCCACCTGCGCCGCAGCGTCGGCCGCTTCGCCGACGCCGACAACCGCGAGGGGCAGAGCGCGCCGCTGGCGCTCACCCAGCTCCTCACCGCCTATCACATGGTCAAGGCCGCCATGGGCGTGCACGCCATCTGACGAGAAGGACCCACAACCATGGACACCGCTCTCGCCCCCCTCGCCGCGCCGGCCACCGCGCCGACGCACGCCGACATGGCCAACGCCATCCGTTTCCTGGCCGTGGACGCCATCGAGACGGCCAAGTCCGGCCACCCCGGCATGCCGATGGGCATGGCCGACGTCGCCACGGTGCTGTTCACCCGCTTCCTGAAGTTCGACGCCACCGCCCCGCACTGGGCCGACCGCGACCGCTTCGTGCTGTCGGCCGGCCACGGCTCCATGCTGCTCTACGCGCTGACCTACCTGACCGGCTACCCGGACATGGACGTGGAGCAGCTGAAGCGCTTCCGCCAGTTGGGCAGCAAGACCGCCGGCCACCCGGAATACGGCCACACCCTGGGCGTGGAGACCACCACCGGCCCGCTCGGCCAGGGCCTCGCCAACGCCGTCGGCATGGCGCTGGCGGAGCGGATGATGGCCGCCCGCTACGGCGCGGAGATTGTCGACCATCACACCTACGTCATCGCCGGCGACGGCTGCCTGATGGAAGGCCTGAGCCAGGAGGCGATCTCGCTGGCCGGGCACCTGAAGCTCTCCAAGCTGATCGTTCTGTGGGACGACAACGCCATCACCATCGACGGCGCCACCTCCGTCTCCACTTCCGAAGACCAGCTGAAGCGGTTCGAGGCCGCCGGCTGGGCCGCCTGCCGCGTCGACGGCCACGACCCGGACGCCGTCGCCAAGGCGATCGCCGTCGCCCGCGCCTCCGATCGGCCGTCGCTGATCGCCTGCCGCACCGTCATCGGCTACGGCGCCCCCACCAAGGCCGGCAGCGAGAAGGTGCACGGCGCCCCGCTCGGCGCTGAAGAGACCGCTGGCGCCCGCGCCAAGCTCGGCTGGACCGCCGGCCCGTTCGAGGTGCCGGACCCCGTCCTGAACGCTTGGCGCGCCGCCGGCCGCCGCGGCACCGCCGAGCGCGCCCTCTGGCTCGACCGCATGAGCCGCCTCGACCGCGGCCGCCGCGCGGAGTTCGAGCGCGTGCTGTCCGGCGCCCTGCCGGAGGGCTGGGCCGACGCCGTCACCGCCTTCAAGCGCAAAGTCAGCGCCGCAGCGCCGAAGGTCGCCACCCGCAAGGCGTCGCAGGACGTGCTGGAGGACCTGACCGTCGCCATCCCGGAGCTGATCGGCGGCTCGGCCGACCTCACCCACTCCAACCTGACGCACACCAAGGTGACGAAGCCAGTCACCCCCGACGACGCCTCCGGCCGCTACATCCACTACGGTGTGCGCGAGTTCGGCATGGCGGCGGCGATGAACGGGCTGGCGCTGCACGGCGGCTTCGTGCCCTACGGCGGCACCTTCCTGGTGTTCTGCGACTACATGCGCAACGCCATCCGCATGTCGGCGCTGATGGGCCTGCGCGTCGTCTACGTCCTCACCCACGACAGCATCGGCCTGGGCGAGGACGGCCCGACGCACCAGCCCATCGAGCACGTCGCCATGCTGCGCGCCACGCCCAACGTGCTGGTCTTCCGCCCGGCCGACGTGGTGGAAACGGCGGAGTGCTGGCAGCTGGCGCTCGAAAACGAGACCGGCCCCAGCGTGCTGGCCCTGTCCCGCCAGAACCTGCCCACCCTGCGCACCATCCACACCGACGAGAATCGCTGCGCCCGTGGCGCCTACGTCCTGGCCGAAGCCGACGGAGACCGCAAGGCCACCCTGCTCGCCACCGGTTCGGAGGTGGAGATCGCCATGGCCGCCCGCGCCGCGTTGCAGGCCGACGGCATCCCCACCGCCGTCGTCTCCATGCCCAGCTGGGAGCTGTTCGCCCGCCAGGACGCCGATTACCGCCGTTCCGTCCTGCGCCCCGGCACCGTGCGCGTCGCCGTCGAGGCGCTGGGCACCTTCGGCTGGGAGCGCTGGGTGGGCGAGGACGGCGCCATCGTCGGCATGACCGGCTTCGGCGCCTCCGCGCCCGCCGACCAGCTCTACCGCACCTTCGACATCACGCCCGAGGCCGTCGCCGCCGCCGTGCGCGAACGCCTCTAGAAAAGACAGCCGGGAGCAAACGACCGATGGCCCTGATTTCGCTGCGCCAGCTTCTCGACCACGCCGCCGAGCACGGCTATGGCGTGCCCGCCTTCAACATCAACAACATGGAACAGCTGCTGGCGATCATGAACGCCGCGAGGAAGACGGACAGCCCCGTCATTCTTCAGGCCAGCCGCGGTGCCCGCTCCTACGCCGGCGACCAGATCCTGCGCAAGCTGATCGAGGGTGCGGTGGAGATGTACCCGGACATCCCCGTGTGCATGCACCAGGATCACGGCAACGACGTGGACACCTGCCTGTCGGCCATCACCAACGGCTTCACCTCCGTCATGATGGACGGCTCGCTGATGGCCGACGCCAAGACGCCCGCCACCTACGACTACAACGTCACCGTCACCGAACGCGTGACGAGCATGGCCCACATGGTGGGCGTGTCGGTGGAGGGCGAGCTGGGCTGCCTCGGCTCCCTGGAGACCGGCCATGGCGAGGCGGAGGACGGGCACGGGTTCGAAGGCAAGCTCGACCGCTCCGCCCTCCTCACCGATCCCGACCAGGCGGCGGAGTTCGTCAAGCTCACCCGCGTCGACGCGCTGGCCATCGCCATGGGCACCTCGCACGGTGCCTACAAGTTCAGCCGCAAGCCGACCGGCGACATCCTGGCCATGGACGTGGTGCGCAGGATCCACGAGAAGCTGCCCGATACGCACCTCGTCATGCACGGCTCCTCCTCCGTCCCGCAGGAGCTGCAGGACATCATCAACGAATACGGCGGCGAGATGCCGCAAACCTTCGGCGTGCCGGTGGAGGAGATCGTCGCCGGCATCAAGTACGGCGTGCGCAAGGTGAACATCGACACCGACTGCCGCATGGCGATGACCGGCCAGTTCCGCAAGATCGCCACGCAGAAGAAGGCGGAATTCGACCCCCGCGCCTTCCTGAAGCCCGCCATGGCCGCCATGCAGACGCTGTGCGAGCAGCGCTACGAGCAGTTCGGCACGGCGGGCAAGGCGTCGAAGATCAAGCCCATCCCGCTGTCCGAGATGGCCAGGCGCTACCGTTCGGGCAGCCTGGACCCGAAGGTCCGCTGACCGATTTCAAGGCTTCGTAGGTTGGGTTGAGCGTCAGCGAAAACCCAACATAGCCCGACATGGCGAACACGTTGGGTTTTCGCCTGCGGCTCAACCCAACCTACGGGGTGCCGTTTCATCGAGTTTCCGAGGCGTCCGTGGGGTGCCCCTGTGGGTGGGGGCGCTTCCCCCTTGCCCCCTCCCTCCGTCCCCGCGGGGGGAGGGGGATTTTTCGGGCGCCGGACC
>NZ_DASPMG010000276.1:0-5814 GCF_035627195.1 Azospirillum sp. | reverse complement strand
CTCGTGCATCTCCTGCATCTGGCGGAAGTACAGCTCCTCCTCGCTGGGCTGCACGCGGACCTCGACGTGCATCAGCACGGCGGTGACCGATTCGCGCAGGCGCGAGAGCATGTCGTCGAACAGCTCGAACGCCTCGCGCTTGTACTCGTTCAGCGGGTCCTTCTGCGCGTAGGCGCGCAACGAGATGCCCTGGCGCAGGTGGTCGAGCTGGAGCAGGTGGTCTTTCCACTCCTGGTCCAGGATCTGGAGGAGCAGGCTCTTCTCGGCGCTGCGCATCAGCTCGGCGCCGTAGTTGGCGACCTTCTCCGCGTACTTGCGGTCGGCGGCCTCGTGGATGCGCTCCTCGATCTCCGGCTCGGCGATGCCCTCTTCCTTGGCCCAGTCGGCGACCGGCAGGTCGAGGCCGAGGATGCGGTTCACCTCCTCGTGCAGCGCCGCCATGTCCCACTGCTCGGAGTAGGAGTTGGCCGGGATGCACTTGTTGACCATCAGCGAGATGACCTGATGGCGCATCTCCTTGATCGACTCGGCGACGTCCTCCGCCTCCATGATCTCGTGGCGCTGCTCGTAGATCACCTTGCGCTGGTCGTTCATCACGTTGTCGAAGCGCAGCAGGTTCTTGCGGATCTCGAAGTGGTGCGCCTCGACCTTCTGCTGCGCCTTCTCCAGCGCCTTGTTGATCCAGGGGTGGATGATCGCCTCACCCTCCTGGAGGCCGAGCTTCTGGAGGATGCCGTCCATCCGCTCCGACCCGAAGATGCGCATCAGGTCGTCTTCCAGCGACAGGAAGAACTTGGAGGCACCCGGGTCGCCCTGGCGGCCCGACCGGCCGCGCAGCTGGTTGTCGATGCGCCGGCTCTCGTGCCGCTCGGTGCCGACGACGTAGAGGCCGCCGGCCTGCTTCACCAGGTCGCGCGCCTTCTCCACCTCGTCCTTGATCTGCTGGATGCGCGCCTCGCGCTCCGGCCCCTCCGGAACGTCGGCCAGCTCCATCCTGATGCGCATGTCGACGTTGCCGCCCAGCTGGATGTCGGTGCCGCGGCCGGCCATGTTGGTGGCGACCGTCACGGCGCCGGGGCGGCCGGCCTGGGCCACGATGTAGGCTTCCTGCTCGTGGTGGCGGGCGTTCAGGACGTTGTGAGGGATCTTCTTCTTCTTCAGAAGCTCGGATAGCAGCTCCGACTTCTCGATCGACGTGGTGCCGACCAGGACCGGCTGCTGCCGCGCCCGGCACTCCTCGATCAGGGTCGTGATGGCGTCGTACTTCTCCAGTGCCTTGCGGTAGACCTCGTCGTCGTGGTCCTTGCGGGCGACGCCGACGTTGGTCGGGATCTCGACCACCTCAAGCCCGTAGATCTCGGCGAACTCCGGCGCCTCGGTCATCGCCGTGCCGGTCATGCCGGCCAGCTTCGGGTAGATGCGGAAGTAGTTCTGGAAGGTGATGGACGCCAGCGTCTGGTTCTCGCGCTGGATCTCCACCTTCTCCTTGGCCTCCAGCGCCTGGTGCAGGCCTTCCGAATAGCGGCGGCCTTCCATCATGCGGCCGGTGAACTCGTCGATGATGACGACCTTGTCGTCCTTGACGATGTAGTCTTTGTCGCGCTGGAACAGTTGGTGGGCGCGCAACGCCTGCTGGGCGTGGTGGACCAGCGCCACGTTCTGGATGTCGTACAGGCCGCCCGTCTTCAGCAGGCCGGCCTGGGCCAGAAGCTGCTCCATATGCTCCTGCCCGGCTTCCGAGAAGCTGACGGTGCGGTGCTTCTCGTCCTTCTCGTAGTCTTCCGGGCGCAGCTGCGGGATCAGCGCGTCGACCTGGATGTACATCTCCGACGAATCGGTGGACGGGCCGGAGATGATCAGCGGCGTGCGCGCCTCGTCGATGAGGATCGAGTCGACCTCGTCGACGATGGCGTAGTTGAAGGGCCGCTGCACGAGGTCCTCGGCGCGGAACTTCATGTTGTCGCGCAGGTAGTCGAAGCCGAACTCGTTGTTCGTGCCGTAGGTGATGTCGCAGGCGTAGGCGCGGCGCCGCTCGTCGTCGTCCAGGCCGTGGACGATGCAGCCGGTGGTCAGGCCCAGGAAGCCGTAGACGCGGCCCATCCAGTCGCTGTCGCGCTTCGCCAGGTAGTCGTTCACGGTGACGACGTGCACGCCCTTGCCTTGCAGCGCGTTCAGATAGCAGGCCAGCGTGGCGACCAGCGTCTTGCCTTCACCGGTCTTCATTTCCGAGATCTTGCCCTGGTGCAGCACCATGCCGCCCATCATCTGGACGTCGAAGTGGCGCTGGCCCAGCACCCGCTTGGCCGCCTCGCGCACGGTGGCGAAGGCATCGGGCAGGATGTCGTCGAGCGTTTCGCCCTTGTCCAGTCGGCCGCGCAGCCAATCGGTGCGGGCGCGCAGCTGGTCGTCGGAGAGGTCGACGAGCTGCGGCTCCAGCGCGTTGATTCGCTGGACGTCCTTGTGCAGCGTCTTGACGACGCGGGTGTTGGCGGTGCCGAAAAACTTGCGGGCGAGAGCACCGAACATGAAAAGACCTCGAAGGAAGACGAAAAAAGTGGCTGGCCTCAGCCGGTTGTCAGATGGGACCGTCGCAGGGGCGTGTCAATCAGACCCGCCCCGATGCACCGGCCCCAAGGGTTCACGCAGCGAAGCCGCGGAACCATAGTGCAAATGCCGCGCCCTTCCAATGACCGAAACGGAGGGATGGCGCGGTCATGGGGGCTCTCCGCCCGAAAAACGCCCAAATGTCGGTTGAGGAAGGATGCATACGGCTCACGCCCGCTTGCCCGGCGGTGTGTAGCCATGCTTAATCCCTGACCGGATTCGGGTGCGCGGCGCGGCGGACGGCGCCGGCGCATCACCCAACACAAGCCGTCCGCCGGAAGGAAATGAGTTCCATGGTGAACCGAGCGCTTCGTGCCACCCTGCTGTCGCTGGCCGTCAGCGGCTTCGCGCTGTCCGCCCCTCTGGCGGCCAACGCCCAGCAGCCGGCCGCCCCGGCGCCCGCGCCCGCCGCCGCCGCCCAGGGCCAGGACCCGGTGGTCGCCCGCGTGAACGGCGAGGCGGTGCGCGCCTCCGACGTCATGCGCCTCGTCAGCCAGCTGCCGCCGCAGGTGCAGCAGATGCCGCTGGAGATGATCTACCCGGCCATCCTGGACCAGCTGGTGAACCAGAAGCTGGTGTCGGCCGCCGGCTACAAGGCCGGCCTGCAGAACTCGGCCGAGGTGAAGGACGAGCTGAAGCGCGCCGAGGAGCGCATCGTCCAGCGCGCCTACATCCAGGGCGAGGTCGAGAAGCGCATCACCAAGGACGCGCTCGACAAGGCCTACAAGGACTACGTCGCCAAGAACCCGGCGCAGGAGGAGGTCAAGGCCTCCCACATCCTCGTCGAGGCCGAGGCCGAGGCCAAGGACATCATCGCCCAGCTGAAGAAGGGCGGCGATTTCGCCAAGCTGGCCAAGGAGAAGTCGAAGGACAAGGCGGCGGCCGAGCAGGGCGGCGACCTCGGCTACTTCACCAAGGACATGATGGTCGAGCCGTTCGCCAACGCCGCCTTCGCCATGGCGAAGGGCGAGGTGAGCAAGGAGCCGGTGAAGACGCAGTTCGGCTACCACGTCATCAAGGTCGAGGACAAGCGCACCCAGACGCCGCCGACCATGGACGAGGTGAAGCCGCAGCTGGAGCAGGACCTGTCCAAGACGATCGTCACCGGCCTCGTCGACGAACTGCGCACCGGCGCCAAGGTCGAGACCTTCCAGCTCGACGGCTCGCCGATGCCGAAGGAAGAGGCCAAGCCGGCAGCCCCGGCTACGCCCGAGAAGAAGTAAGGAACGTTTGCCCCCTTCTCCTAACCCTCCCCTGCGCAGCGGGGGAGGGTGGCCGCGCAAGCGGCCGGGTGGGGGCAAAACCCCCGCCAGACCAACCACCTCCGCAAGACACCGCCCGGACACCGCCATGGCAACGACCGTCTCCCCGCTGGCCCCCGCCGCCTTCCCCAGCCTGCCGCCGATGGCCGGCGTGCGCTTCGCCACCGCCAACAGCGGCATCCGCTACAAGGGGCGTGACGACGTGCTGCTGGCCGTGTTCGATGCCGGCACCACGGTGGCCGGCGTGCTGACCCGCTCCAAGACGGCCTCGGCCCCGGTGGAGTGGTGCCGCATGGCGCTGCCGCACGGGCAGGCGCGGGCGCTGGTGGTCAACGCCGGCAACGCCAACGCCTTCACCGGCAAGGCCGGCAACGCCACCGTGCAGGCCACCGTCCGCGCCGCGGCCGAGCTGGCCGGCTGCGCGCCGGAGGAGGTTTACGTCGCCTCCACCGGCGTCATCGGCATCCCGCTGGCGCCCGACGCCATCGGCCGCGTGCTGCCGGGCATGGCCGGCTCCCTGTCGGAAGACGGCTGGGAGAAGGCGGCGCGCGCCATCATGACCACCGACACCTTTCCGAAGGGCGCCACCCGCACCGCGCAACTGGGCGGCAAGACGGTGACCATCAACGGGTTCTGCAAGGGTTCCGGCATGATCGCGCCGGACATGGCGACGATGCTCGGCTACATCGTCACCGACGCGGCGATCGCCGCCCCGGTGCTGCAGTCCATGCTGTCGGAATTCACGGAGCGCACCTTCAACGCCATCACGGTGGACGGCGACACCTCCACCTCAGACACGCTGCAGCTCTTCGCCACGGGCAAGGCCGGCAACACGCCGGTGACCCACCGCGAGGACCCGGCGCTGGCCGACTTCCGCACGGCGCTGGAAGCGGTGATGCTCGACCTGGCGCAGCAGATCGTGCGCGACGGCGAGGGGGCGACCAAGTTCGTCACCGTCACCGTGACGGGTGCCGAGAGCGACGCTGCCGCCAAGCACATCGGCCTGACGGTCGCCAACTCGCCGCTGGTGAAGACGGCGGTGGCCGGTGAGGACGCCAACTGGGGCCGCATCGTCGCCGCCATCGGCCGCGCCGGCGAGAAGGCCGACCGCGACCGCATCAGGATCACCATCGGCGGCACGCTGATTTGTGCCGACGGGATGGAGGTGCCGGGCTACGACGAGGCGCCGGTGGCCGCCCACATGAAGGGCAAGGAGATCGACATGCTGATCGACCTGGGCATCGGCCCCGGCAAATCCACCGTGTGGACCTGCGACCTGACGCACGGCTACATCGACATCAACGGCAGCTACCGCAGCTGAGAGCCCCCATCGATTCAAGGCCATGCTCCTCCTGCCGGACCGTATCGACACGCCTCGCCTGGTGTTGCGGGCGTTCCGGCCGGAGGACGTGCCGCGCTTCGTGCCGCTGATCGGCGAGTGGGAGGTGGCGCGCTGGCTCGCCCGCGTGCCCTATCCTTACCGGGAGGCGGACGGCAGCACCTGGGTGGCGCTGTCCGACGCCATGCGGGCCGACGGCTCCGGCCTCAACCTGCTGGCGGTGCGGCGCGCGGACGGGCAGCCGGTCGGCGGCGTCGGGCTCACCGTCGCGACGGGCGAGATTGGCTACTGGCTGGGCCGGCCGTACCAGGGGGCCGGCTACGGCACGGAGATGGCCGGCGCGCTGGTGCGCGCGGCCTTCGACGCCGTCGGCCTGGACACCGTCTTCGCCTTCACCGATCCCGCCAACGACCGCTCGCGCCGGGTGCTGGAAACGCTGGGCTTCGCCTACGGCGGCCTGCGCGAGCATGACTTCGCCTTGCGCGGCGGGCTGCGCCCGGCGCATCACTACCACCTCACCGCCGCGCGCTGGCGCGATCTGAACCGAGGATGATCCCCGATGGCCTGCTTCGACCCGAACGCCCCGCCGCCGCCCAGCCCCGGCCGCAC
>NZ_DASPMG010000275.1:0-2023 GCF_035627195.1 Azospirillum sp. | reverse complement strand
CCCAGGGCAAGAGCCGGCACGAGCTGGACATCGCCGTGCACGAGATCTTCCGCATCATCCCGCTCCTGCCGCGCAACGAGGACAAGGTCGACCTCTCGCTGGAGGCCGGCAAGGTCTTCACCCTGAACCGCAGGGCGGTGCGCGCCTACGTCGACTGGCGCACGGGGCAGCTCGACGCCGACCTCGTCATGCGGATCGAGGCCCTGAAAGGGAGGGCGGCATGAGCACGGCGCCGAACGAAAGCCTCCTGGGGCTGGGCGACAAGCTGCTGGAGATCGACGAGGGGAAGTTCCGGCAGGTTGTCGGCCTCCTGGAGCACATGGGCGACCATCCCGACGTGCTGCGCACCTTCTCGATGATCCGCCCGCGGCTGGCCGAGCTGCGGCCGAAGCGCCGGCCGACGCTGAAGCGGCTGTTCTGCGAACCGTTCGAGGATCTGTTCGACCCGGTGCTGCCCGGCGAGAAGACGCCGGTCAACACCATCGAGCGCGCGGTGATCAACCACCTCTGGCCGCTGGTCGAGGGGCAGCTGGGGAGCGAGGCGCTGGCCGCCTTCGCCGCGCAGCAGCGCGAGGCGACCGACGCCGGCAACGCCGCCGCGCCGGCCGAGCTGGCGGAGGCCTTCTGGGCCGCCGCGGCGGAGGCGGTGCGGACCGTGGCGCTGCTCCTGGAGACCGGCCGCCTGACCGAGGCCATGGACCTGCGCATCAGCCCGGAGCGCATGCGCGCCGTGCAGGACATCGCCACCGCGCTGGCGATCGCCCCGGCGCTGGCCGACCTGAAGCGCGCGCTGGCGCCGAAGCCGCTGGCCAAGCTGCACCAGGACCACCTGGACGAGGTGCAGGCGATCGGCCGCCGGCTCGCCAAGGCGGACGGGCACGCGCTGAAGGTCTTCGTGCTGGTGGCGGCGGCGCGGCTGGCCGATCCGTCGCTGCTGCTGGGCGCCTTGTGGCACATGGACTTCGGCCAGAAGCCGGCCGACCGCGCCGCCCTGTTCGCCGAGCTGTCGGGCAGCGTCGTCTCGCACATCGAGGAACGGGCACGGGCGATGGGTGAGGGCAAGCCGGGTGCCGCCGACCGGCTCGCGGTCGCCGACCTCGCCGCCGGGCTGGTGGCCAGCCTGGACGCCACGCGCAACGCCATGGAGGTCAGCCGCCGCAGCGAGTTCGACCAGCGCCTGAAGCAGGTGCGCGGCGCCGTGCACGAGATGGTGCGCACGCAGCTTCTGGCCGGCGCCGAGACGGACATCCTGGGCACCGTGGAGACCGCCGTCGGCAAGGACGGGGTGAAGCAGGCGGAGAACCACGCCCGCGCCCTGCGCAAGTGCGCGACCATCGCCGACAGCCTGGGCCTGCGCACCGAACTGCGGCAGGTGACGGACAAGACGGTGTCGGCGCTGACCGGTGCGGCGCAGCAGGTGCTGGGCGGTAGCCAGCAGGCGACCGCCGCCGACCCGCGCGCGGGCTATGCCGCCATCCGCATGATCGAACTGATCTCCGGCCCGGTGGAGGCCAACCGCATCCTCGGCGAGATCCTGGACCGCGGGCGGCCGTTGTAGCGGCATGCCCTACGTCGGCTGGAAGCTGCCGGATGCGGACCGGAACCGCCTGCTGGCGCGGTTCGCGCCGGCCTACCCCACCGTGCGCGCACACCACGTGACGCTGGCCTTCGGCGTCGGGCGCGGGCGTCCGCTGCCGAAGGAGACGGCCGGGCGCGTCGTCGGCATCGCCGACGATGGGGCGGGCGTGCAGGCGCTGGTGGTGGAGATCGCCGGCACCACGCGGCGGCCGGACGGCTCCACCTACCACGTCACGTGGTCGCTGGGCGCCGGCCGGGCGGCGAAGGAGTCCAACGCCGTGATCGCGGCGCGCGGCTGGACGCCGGTGGAACCCGTAGACATCCGGCTGGAACCGCGCTTCTTCCCGTCCTGACGACAAGGAACCCGCCGTCCGCGGGGGGTGTTGCTCCAGGCGCATCAAGCGATGGAGGCATGCATGCGAACGGTTCTGGTTGCGGCGCTGCT
>NZ_DASPMG010000274.1:0-14237 GCF_035627195.1 Azospirillum sp. | reverse complement strand
TAAAATAAGTCGAAGATCATAGGCCTATGCCGGCGGGCCAATTCGCCGCGCTTGCTGGAGCGTGGCGGCTGTTGCAATGTGCCAGACGCTTCGGCATGCTTTCCCACGAAAAAATCCGGCGTGTTCGCGCCCGCATCAATTTTTGTGCGATGCGGCGAATACCACGGTGTTACAAATATTTTGGGGGAACGGATGGCATTCGCATTTATCGTTGTCATCGCCTGTGGCCTCCTGGCGCTCGCCTATGGTGCGTACGCCGGGAAACAGGTCATGGCCGCTCCGGCCGGGTCCGCCCGGATGCAGGAGATCGCCGGCGCGGTTCAGGAAGGGGCCCGCGCCTACCTGAACCGGCAGTACACCACCATCGCCATCGTCGGCGTGGTGATCCTCATCATCCTCGGCGCCATTCTCGGCCTTCCCGTCGCGATCGGCTTCCTGATCGGGTCGGTGCTGTCGGGCATCGCCGGCTACATCGGCATGAACGTGTCGGTGCGCGCCAACGTCCGCACCGCGCAGGCCGCCACGGTGGGCCTGGACAAGGCGCTGGACATCGCCTTCAAGTCCGGCGCCATCACCGGCATGCTGGTGGTGGGCCTGGGCCTGCTGGGCGTCGGCGGCTACTTCGCCGTGCTGTCGATGATCTACAAGGTCACCGACCCGGTGCAGGTCCGCGTGGTGCTGGAGGCGCTGGTCGCCCTGTCGTTCGGCGCGTCGCTGATCTCCATCTTCGCGCGCCTGGGCGGCGGCATCTTCACCAAGGGTGCGGACGTCGGCGCCGACCTCGTCGGCAAGGTCGAGGCCGGCATCCCCGAGGACGACCCCCGCAACCCGGCGGTGATCGCCGACAACGTGGGCGACAACGTCGGCGACTGCGCCGGCATGGCCGCCGACCTGTTCGAGACCTACGCCGTCACCATCGTCGCCACCATGCTGCTGGCGGCGATCTTCTTCACCGGCGACATCGTCCGCACCCTGCTGATGTATCCGCTGGTCATCGGCGCCGTGTGCATCGTGGCCTCGGTCGCCGGCACCTTCTTCGTCAAGCTCGGCGCCACCAAGAACATCATGGGCGCGCTGTACAAGGGCTTCATCGTCTCCGCGGTGATCAGCTGCGTGCTGATCCTCATCGTCACCGCCATCATGTTCGGCTTCACCCGGCCGATTGCCATGGGGGCGAAGACGGTCAACGGGCTCAACTTCTTCATCTGCGCGCTCGTCGGCCTGGGCGTGACGGGCCTGCTGGTGTGGATCACCGAGTACTACACCTCCACCTCGTTCCGCCCGGTCCGCTCGGTGGCGCGCGCGTCGGAGACCGGCCACGGCACCAACGTCATCCAGGGCCTCGCGGTCTCCATGGAGGCGACGGCGCTGCCGGTGATCGTCATCTGCGCGGGCATCGTCATCGCCTTCAGCCAGGCGGACGTGTTCGGCATCGGCATCGCCGCGACGACGATGCTGGCGCTGGCCGGCATGGTGGTGGCGCTCGACGCCTACGGACCAGTGACCGACAACGCCGGCGGCATCGCCGAGATGGCGGACATGCCGAAGGACATCCGCGTCACCACCGACGCGCTGGACGCCGTCGGCAACACCACCAAGGCGGTCACCAAGGGCTACGCCATCGGTTCGGCCGGTCTGGCGGCACTGGTGCTGTTCGCCGCCTACGTCCAGGACCTGAAGCACTACTTCCCGAACGTCCCGGTGGAGTTCCGGCTGAACGACCCGTACGTGGTGGTCGGCCTGCTGATCGGCGGCCTGCTGCCGTACCTGTTCGGCGCCATGGGCATGACGGCGGTGGGCCGCGCCGCCGGCTCGGTCGTCGTCGAGGTGCGCCGCCAGTTCCGCGAGATCACCGGCATCATGGAAGGCACGGCCAAGCCCGACTATGGCCGGGCGGTCGACATGCTGACCAAGGCGGCCATCAAGGAGATGATCATCCCCTCGATGCTGCCGGTGTTCGCGCCGGTGGTCCTGTACATCATCGTCGCCGCCATCGCCGGCCAGGCGGCCGCCTTCTCGGCCGTCGGCGCCATGCTGCTGGGCACCATCGTGACCGGCGTCTTCGTCGCCATCTCGATGACCTCGGGCGGCGGTGCGTGGGACAACGCCAAGAAGTACATCGAGGAAGGCAACCACGGCGGCAAGGGTTCCGACGCGCACAAGGCGGCGGTGACCGGCGACACCGTCGGCGACCCGTACAAGGACACCGCCGGCCCGGCGGTCAACCCGATGATCAAGATCACCAACATCGTGGCGATCCTGCTGCTGGCCATCCTGCACGCGCTGGCCTGACAGCACGCGTACGACACGTACGAATTCGGTACGACCTGTACCCCGGAGCCGCAAGGCTCCGGGGATTTTCTTTGACGCCGAATGTTGCGGCTGTATCGTGGGTGTGACCGCACGCAGGGGGCGTGCGGCGACCCATTCCATACAGTCGTATAAGGGGAATCACCTCATGGCCGGCCAAATCCTGGTGAAAGTGAACGCCGAAGACAATGGCGGCGAGATCGTCCTGCTGGAGACCGGCGGCACGCCGGAGAAGCCGACGGTGACCAAGACCGTGATCGGCACGGTCGAGCAGTCGGGCAACGAGTGCACCTGCAAGCTCGCGGAAGGCCACAACGTGGCCGGTCTGGAGGCCGTCACCGGCGCCACCGCGTCGGAGGTCAGCCAGAACATCGTCAACGCCCTGAAGGAAGGCAAGATCACGGTCTGAGCGGGTACGGCGTTGGGTTCAGGCGAAGCCGCGAACCCAACGCCGGCGGTACGCCGACCGGAAACGAGGAAGGGCCGGAGAGATCTCCGGCCCTTCGTTGTTTTTACGCCAATGCGAGGTCTTCACGCCGATGCGGGCGCCGCTCAGCTGCCCGGGCCCTTGCCCTTGGTGTCCTTGGCGGAGAAGCGGCCGACGTTGCCGATCATCTGCTCCAGGAAGCTCATCTCGCGGCCGTGCGTCGGGGTGGAGCGTTCGACGATCTCCACGTCGCGGCCCTGGCTGCGGTCCAGCGTCTTCAGGTCGCGGACCACGCCGCCATCGTCGAACTGCACCACGACCACGCGGCGCTCGACGATTTCGGGCTGGAAGAAGGCGGTCTTCTCGGTGGTCTGGCCGATGTAGTACCAGACGTTCTGGTCGAAGGTGCCGACCGACGTCGGCGTGCCCAGCACGGTGGCGACCTCGTCGCGGGTCGACTGGCCGACCTTGACCTGCGCGATGCGGTCGGGGTCGGCCATGTTGCCGCGGGTCGCCACGGTCGGCGAGCAGGCGGTGACGGCGACGCCCAGCAGGGCGGCGGCGAACAGCTTCGAAGGGGTCGATCTCGTCATGGCGCTCGGCTAGGATGCTCCCGGCGGGGCGGGGATCGGCCGATTGGCCGTACGCCCGGTCCCAAACACCGCGCACAATCGCACCGCGCGCTTTGTCCTGTCAACGAACACCTTGTCCGCCGATTCGTGTCCCCGCAAAGATTGATCGTGTGTCGATGAAAGCCGTGCTTGACCGCCTCTTCGGCCGCCGGCGTCCGCCGGGCGCCGCCGACTTCTATGCCGCCGTGGTGGCGCAGGCCCGCGAGCCGGCGTTCTACCGCGACCTCGCCGTGCCGGACACGCTGGACGGCCGGTTCGACCTGCTGGTGCTGCACGTCATCCTGGTCATGCACCGCCTCAAGGGGCAGGGGGCGGAGGCGGAGGAATGGTCGCGCGCGCTCTATGAGACGATGATCACCGACTTCGACCGCTCGCTGCGCGAGATGGGGGTGGGGGACACCGGCATCGCCAAGCGGGTGAAGGCCATGGTGCGGGGCGCGCACGGCCGCCTGCTGGCCTATGACGCCGCGCTGGCGGCGCCGGACGATTCCGCGCTGGAGGTGGCGCTGGACAACAACGTGTACGGCACCGTGCGCGACGTGCCGCCCGACGCGCCGCGGGCCATGGCCGCCTACGTGCGCCGGCTGGTCGCCGATCTGGCGGCGCAGCCGCTGGCGGACCTGCTGGCCGGGCGGATCCGCTTCGTGCCGCCTGCGGTGGAAGCCGATCATAAGGGCGATCATAAGGGCGATCATAAGGGGCCCGATCATCGGGGGTAGGCGCGAACCCAAGCGACTCCCCATCTGTTGCCTATGAGGGAAGAGGAACGAGACATGAGCCCGAACGCCATGAACAGGGCCGAGCCGGCGCCGGAGTTCTCCCGCGTCGTCGCCGCGGACACGGTGCAGCGCAAGGAGGTCGTCGAGGTGATCGAGGCCGGCGAGGCCGAGCGCCGCAAGCTGGCCGAGCGGCTGGAACTGGAGGCGATCGACAGCCTGAAGGCCAAGCTGCGCCTCAAGCGCGTGCGCGGCGGCCAGATGGTGCGCGTCGTGGGCGAACTGGACGCCGACGTGGTGCAGACCTGCGTCGTCACGCTGGAATCCGTGAGGAACCACGTGCACGACACCTTCGAGGCGCTGTTCGCGCCGGAGTCGCTTATCCCCGACTCCGGCGACGAGATGGAGTTCGACCTCGCCAGCCTGGAGGAGGACGTGCCGGAGCCGATCGTGAACAACCGCATCGACATCGGCGAGCTGACGGCGCAGCACCTGTCGCTGGCGCTGGACCCGTACCCGCGCTGCCCGGGCGTGGAACTGCCGGCCGAATACACCATGATCGACGAGAACCAGGACGATGGGGATGGGGAAGACGGGGATGGGGAAGACGGGGCGGAGGCCGCGCCGGAGCCGGAACGGCCCAACCCCTTCGCCGTGCTGTCGCAGCTGAAGCGGCCGCAATAAGGGGTTTTAACCGCTTGCCCTGCGCGTGCCGTTGGTTTATTGAATGCGGCTCGCGCTAGGCGGCCCCCCAAACGGGCCGCCTTTTCCAATGAGTAGTGCAGAGAGTTTACGGCCATGGCTGTTCCGAAGAAGAAGACCTCCAAGTCGCGGCGCAACATGCGGCGTTCGCACCACGCCCTGCCGACGGCGGCCTACAACGAGTGCCCGAGCTGCGGCGAGCTGAAGCGCCCGCACCACGTGTGCGACGCCTGCGGTCAGTACGACCAGCGCGAAGTGGTGAAGACCACGGCGGCTTGACGCCTGTCCGACCGGCCGCCGCCGTTCCGATGCAGGGAGCCTGTCCGAGGTGAGCCAGCGCCTGACCATCGCTCTTGACGCCATGGGCGGCGACCACGCCCCCGACATGGTGATCGCCGGGGCGGACATCGCCCGCGAGCGTCATCCCGACGTGCAGTTCCTGCTGTACGGGGATGCGGCGCGGGTGGAGCCGCTGGTGGCCAAGCGCGCAGCCCTGAAATCCGTGTCCGAGGTGATCCACACCGACGACGCGGTGGCGGCGGATGCCAAGCCGTCGGTGGCGCTGCGCGCCGGCCGGCGCTCCAGCATGCGCCTCGCCATCGACGCGGTGGCGGAGGGGCGGGCGGCCTGCGTGGTGTCCGCCGGCAACACCGGCGCGCTCATGGCCATGGCCAAGTTCGTGCTGAAGACGCTGCCCGGCGTGGACCGGCCGGCGATGGCCTCGTTCTTTCCGACGCTGCGCGGGGAGAGCGTGATGCTCGACCTCGGCGCCAACACCGAGTGCACGGCCGAGAACCTGGTGCAGTTCGCGCTGATGGGCTCGATCTTCGCGCGCACGGTGCTGGGCCTGACGGAGCCGACGGTGGGGCTGCTCAACATCGGCTCCGAGGACGTCAAGGGCAACGAGACGGTGCGCGGCGCGGCGACCCGGCTGAAGGAGATGCCGTTCCCCGGCCGCTTCTACGGCTTCGTCGAGGGCAACGACATCGCCACCGGCACCACGGACGTCATCGTCACCGACGGCTTCACCGGCAACGTCGCGCTGAAGACCGCCGAGGGCACGGCCAAGCTCTACACCGAGTTCCTGCGCCGCACCTTCCAGTCCTCGCTCACCGCCAAGATCGGCTATCTGCTGGCCCGCCCGGCCTTCCAGAAGCTGAAGGCCCGCACCGACCCGCGCCGCTACAACGGCGCCATGTTCCTGGGGCTGCGCGGCGTGTGCGTCAAGAGCCACGGCGGCACCGACGCCCTTGGCTTCGCGAACGCCATCGGCGTCGCCGCCAATCTGGCGACGAACGGCTTCAACGAGAAGATCAAGGAAGAGATGCAGCGGCTGGCCAGTGCGAACCCGATTCCCGACACCAAGGCGGCGGCGGTTTGAGCATGATCAGGCGTTCCCGGATCGTCGGCTGCGGGTCCTACCTGCCGGCCAACGTCGTCACCAACCAGGATCTGGCCGACCGCGGGGTCGAGACGTCGGACGAATGGATCGTCCAGCGCACCGGCATCCGCTCGCGCCACGTCGCGGCAGAGGGCGAGCTGACGTCGGATCTGGCGCTGGCCGCCGCGCGCGCGGCGCTGGACCACGCCGGCCTGGACGGGGCGGCGATCGACTGCATCGTCCTGGCGACGACGACTCCGGACAACACCTTCCCCTCCACCGCCACCAAGGTGCAGGCGGCGCTGGGCATGACGCGTGGCTTCGCCATGGACGTGCAGGCGGTGTGCGCCGGCTTCGTCTACGCCCTGTCGGTGGCCGACAGCTTCATCAAGTCGGGGCAGGCGAATCGCGTGCTGGTGATCGGCGCGGAGACCTTCTCGCGCATCCTGGACTGGAAGGACCGCACCACCTGCGTGCTGTTCGGCGACGGCGCGGGTGCTGTGGTGCTGGAAGCGGGCGAAGGGAAGGGCGACGCGGCGGACCGCGGCGTGCTGTCCACCCACCTGCACTCCGACGGGCGCTTCTACGACCTGCTGTACGTCGACGGCGGGCCGTCGGCCACGCAGACGACCGGCCACGTGCGCATGCACGGGCAGGAGATCTTCCGCCACGCGGTCAGCAAGCTGTCGTCGGTGGTGGAGGAGGCGCTGGTCGCCAACGGACTGGAGCCTTCGGCCATCGACTGGCTGGTGCCGCATCAGGCCAACCAGCGAATCATCGACGGCATCGCGCGCAAGCTGAAGCTGCCGACGGAGAAGGTCGTGTTGACCGTGGACCGGCACGGCAACACCTCGGCCGCCTCGATCCCGCTGGCGCTGGCCGAGGCGGTGCACGACGGCCGCATCAAGCGCGGCGATCTGGTGCTGATGGAAGCCATCGGCGGCGGATTGACCTGGGGCTCGGCGCTCGCGCGCTGGTAGAGCCGATCCGGGCGGGGATCTCGCGCAGATCACATGCGGATCTCGCACGGATCTCAAGGACGCCGGCCAAGCTTTTGAATTGACGGGGTTCTCGGGCGGCATTACCGTTTCGGCAATGCTGCGGGGAGGTCTTTGTCAATGTCGCAGAACACCGTCACGCGCGCCCAGCTGAGCGAAGCGGTCTACCAGGAAGTCGGTCTGTCGCGGAACGAGTCGGCCGATCTGGTCGAGAGCGTTCTGGAGGAAATCGCCGATGCCCTGGCGCGGGGCGAGATGGTGAAGATCTCCTCCTTCGGCAGCTTCCAGGTGCGCCAGAAGGGCCAGCGGGTGGGGCGCAACCCGAAGACGGGCGAGGAGGTGCCGATCCTGCCCCGCCGAGTCCTGGTGTTCCGCGCCAGCCACGTCCTGAAGCAGCGAATCAACGACGGCCTCGCGGCGGCGGAAGCCGCGGCGGCGGCGCGCGTGAAGGCGGCGTCCTGACCCATTGGATGAGGCGGCGGGGATGAGGCGGCGGGGACGGCCGGCATGCGCACCGAAGGGACCATGAAGTCGGCCACGGCGTTCCGGACCATCAGCGAGGTGTCCGACGACCTGGACGTGCCGCAGCACGTCCTGCGCTTCTGGGAGACCAAGTTTCCGCAGATACGCCCGCTGAAGCGCGGCGGCGGCCGGCGCTATTACCGGCCGGAGGACGTGGACCTGCTGCGGCGAATCCAGAGCCTGCTGTACAAGGAAGGCTACACCATCAAGGGCGTGCAGCGCCTGTTGAAGGAAAGCCGCGGCGCCCTGCCGCCGGCCGAGGCGCCGGTGCCGGCCAACGACTCCGGCGAGGCGGAGGCGCCGCTGCCCTCGCTGCCGCCGCCCGAGCCGGATGCGGAGCCCGATGCCGGGGTGGAGGAGGCCCACGAATCCGACGAATCCGACGAGCCACCGCCGCCGACCATGGCGGAGGACGTCCGCCAGGAGCTGGAAGACCTGCTGGACGAGCTGCGGGACATCCAGGCGCTGCTGTCCGGGGGCAAGGAAAACAGCTGAAAGAAATCTTCGACGTGGGCATTGCATGGGCGGACGGTCGCCGCTATAGTCCCGGCCCGCACCGGTTCCAGGCTGACGGAGCGTAGCGCAGCCTGGTAGCGCATCAGACTGGGGGTCTGGGGGTCGCAGGTTCGAATCCTGTCGCTCCGACCAATTCTGGAACCGGTGAAAAGCCTTGGGTCTCAACGGACCCAAGGCTTTTTCTTTGGCCGGCTGGCGGGGGCCGCGAGGGGGCCGCGCCCTCGTCCGTGTAAGCGCCATGTAAGCAGCGCAGGCCTGAAGAATCGTGCAGGATCCCGTCGTCAGCGTTCGCAGCTCCAGGCGGCGCGGGCGTCCTCACGTTGCGCATCCCGTTCGTATCCGTCTGCCAGAGACGTCAGAACCCCGGCCAAACGCTCGGATCGATAGACCAGACGCAGCAGTTCGAGAAAGAGCGCCGGGTCGCGTGCCGGCCGTCGGTAAAGTAGGTGCGGTGCAGGCCCGACTGGAAGGCAAGCTCCAACTGCGATCAGCCGCGCGGACGCGCAGCAAACCCGCTTGCAGCCTGTCGGTTCACGAACTTTGAGTAACATTTTGCCGCGCCGCCCGGCCCGGTCGCGAGCAGGAAACACAAGGCCGAGACGTCGGGACGCAGGAGCCCGTTCGGCGGATTCAAGGGCATGGTGACCGCCTTCCCCGACACCGCCGGTCAGGACGGCGAGCGCGCTGTTCCTGGCAAGGGGGGCGTCCGCCGGGCGCCGGGGCGCTCCGGTGGCGGTTGTCAGGACCGGCGCCTCGGCCGGCGGGCTGAAGGCCATCATCGCCTTGCTGGACGCCGTGCCGGCGGCGAGCGGGCTCGCCCTCGTGGTCCTTCAGCACCGGACACCGAACCATGAACGGCTGAAGGTGGATCTGCTGGTCAAGGCCACGCCGTTGCCGGTCTGCCCTCGTTCCTGACGCCATCCGCAGCGATAAGGCTGCATGGTCTGAATATCCATGCCCTGCGCGGGCAGAAGACAACCGCAATGCTCATATACCCCACATCGCTTCCAGTAGATCAATCCCCGGGAGACGTCCGATGTTCGCGCGCACCAACAGCAAAACGGTGACGTTCTCGCACCCCTTCGTGTTGGAAGGGATCGACGGTGTGCAACCGGCGGGGGTCTATACGGTCGAAACCGACGAAGAACTGGTCGAAGGCTTGTCCTTTCCCGTGTACCGGCGCGTTGCGACGGTGATCCTGCTGCCGATGCCCGGCGGCGGCTTCCAGGCCGCCACGATCGATCCCCAGGAGCTGGAGCGAGCCGAGCAGGCCGATGCCGCCATCGCATAGATGGCGCCGTCCCGGCTCGTTCGGGAGCGGTCCATGGGACCGGCTGGCTTGGAACGCTGAGACAGGTGAGCGGATGATGCCATGAACCAGTCGCGGATGGCGGATCGGTCTGTTCGCCGCCGCCGGGGTCTGCCCGCGGGAGGGCGGTCAGGGCCAGAACCCGTTCGTGGCCCAGATGACAAGAATCGCCATGAGCACGAGGAGAAGCCAAGGGCCGACGCTGCTCGTGTGACGGCGGTCGTTTCGGCCGCCGGCTTCGTTCGTGACGGTCGTGGCGGAGCCTCCTTGCGGCAGGAGCCTCACCAGGCGATCCGCGGTCGTGACGGCATCCTGGGTTCCAGGCTGTGGCACGGGAATCCGGCGGAGGATGGTGGTGAGCGCCGAAGCCGCGGCGTCCCTCGGCAGCGCCGCCAGGCGGGCCGCCTCAGCCCAGGGGTCGATGTCGAGCCGCGCCAGCGCCGAGAGGACGCTGAGAGGGCTTCCGTTCTTCTCCTCCCAAAGGGGCGCGGACAGGAACTCGGTCAAGTCGGATTGGTGAAGAGTGTATTCAGTGCGCAGCGGCATGTTGTCCTCCCCTGAAATTCTATGAACAAAAATCATATAAGATGGTTCACCGGAAAATCGGCGGTGCCGGCCGGGAGAAGTTGAATTACGAAATATTCTGAAGAGCGGCGGCGGTCGGGCGTGGTTTATCCTTTGATGAGGCTGCGCGCCTGGCCGAGTTCCTGAATCGGTGCGGGGTTGGTCTCCACGCCAATAGGAACTGAAGGCGCCCTCGCAAAGTGTTGCATGTGGCGCCACATAGGGGAGGCCAACAATCCGACCGTTGTCCTTGAGGGCGCCATGAAGCCCGCCGTCATCGTCCTTCTTCTTTCGTTCGCTGCCGCTGCCACGGCGGCGGCTGGCGAGCGCAATCCCACGCACCTCTTCGATCCGGGCAATCACGTCGATGCCGGCGGCGTCGTCCGCGACCGCGGCGGTCGGGCCGTGGGGCGTATCGAGGCGGATGTGAAGGGGAGCCACGTGTTGCGCGACAACGCCGGACGCCACGTCGGCAGCGTCGAGCGCGGCTTCGCCGAGGGCGAACTGGTCATCCGGGACAGCGAAGGCCGCCGCCAGGGCACGCTCGAACGCCGGCCTTGATCGGAAAACGGCATGGAGGCGGAGGCCCTGGCGTCGGGCTTTCCGCCAACCGGTCGCCGGATCAGTAGAACACTCCGTCATCCAGATCCTTCCTGAACTGTCCGATCCAGGTGAAGGGGAGCGCCGACCGATAGGTCCGGGAGGTTCGGGTCGGCGCGTAGGTCACGGTGATGACGCGAGATTGGACCGTGCCGCCCCTGACGACGCAAGCCTCGACGCGGTCCTCCATGCCGAAGTCATCTGGGCTGAAATCGTCCGGCCGAGGCGTGGCGTGGGCGACGCACCGCTCGAAGGTCTCCCTCTCGACGTTCTTGAACATGGCAAGCCCTCCGGTTCAGACGACGGGACCATGAAGCAGGGCGAAGAGCACGACCGCCAGCACGACGGCCACCGGGATCACCAGCGGGGGCACGAAGTACTCCAACACGGTCGTCCGAAATGTGGGGGAACCGGCGGGGGCGTGTGTTTGCATGGTCATGGTCGTGCTCCGTGTGTTCGGCCAATCGCGTGGTGGCATTCGCGCCGGAGATGCCTTGGCGGACTCCTCTCCGGCGCCGCGCCATCAGATTTTGCGATGTGGCTATGGAAGACATGGCGCTGACGTCGGCTTTGATGTGTGGCGATTCCGGCGTATGGACTTCTGCACGACGGAAATATGAGGCGCAGGCACGCAAATCATATCGTTGGCGTTTCTAAAATATTTCCGAGTGAAGGGCAGGTCAAAGCCTGATGGTTGTGTCCGGAATCTGAAACGCCGGGAGCTTTCCAATATGAGACGCCCGAATCGCCTCTGCCCAGCCCGTCTCTTCATGGTGCTGTATCGGAGATCCGCGTGGATCGTCCGCAGCGACAGCTTCCTGTACGGTCCCTACGCGACCTACGACGAGGCGTTCGCCGGAGCCGTGTCGGAGGCGCAGGCGGTCGGGCTGTCGGGCATTCCCAGTACCGTGATCGTTGAAGACGAGAACCTCGATCTGAAGGTCGGGTGGCGCTACGGCATCGACCCGCTGCCGCTCCGATCCCGGTGATGGGCCGTTCGGCCACCCCGCCGTCGCCACCCGTCCTTTTCTCCTTGATCGGCGCCTGAGCCACCCCATTTACCATCCTGCTGGATGGTAGAGGGATGGTTTTAAGATGGTCAGCGATGTGAACGCCCCCAAGACGAAGGTTGGCGACAGCGAGAAGATCACGATCAACCTCGGCTACGTCGACCTTGGGCACGTCGACCTGCTGGTGCAGGAAGGGTTCTACGCGAACCGCACCGACTTCATCCGCACCGCCATCCGCAACCAGATCGATCGCCACGGCGACGCCGTGCGGCAGGCCGTGACGCGCAAGAGCGTCGATCTCGGCCTGCGCCACTACACCCGCGACGACCTCGAAGCGGCGCGGGACGCCGGACGGATGCTCGACATCCGCGTCCTCGGGCTCGCCACCATCGCCCAGGACGTCACCCCCGAACTCGCCCGCGCCACCATCGCCTCGGTCGCCGTGCTGGGGGCGCTGCACGCCAGCGCCGCCGTCAAGGCGGCCCTTGCGGACCGCATGCGGTAACGGCGCACGCCGCCACCCGCACTCCTGAAAGTCGACGGACCGGGCCTTCGCCCGCCTCCGATCCCAGAAAGCTTCTGACATGACCGACCGTTTCTCCGCCGGCCTGGCCGAGGCGACCCGCCTCACCCAGGCCGGCAACCTCGCCGAGGCGACCGCCCTCATCCAGCGCCTGCTGAGCGGCGCGGGGGCGGGCACGGCGTCCGAGCCGGCGCACCAGGGCCTCCCCACAACCATCGACGTGGAACCCCTCACTGTGGATGCGCCGGACGCATCGCCGCCGCACCACGCCACGGCCGCCACCTCGCCCGCCACTTCGCCCGCCACGTCCACCCGAGTCTTCGCCGGGCGTTTCCATCCGCGGCCGCAGGCCGGTCTGGGCGAGACCCTGCGGGGTCTTGCCGCTCGTGCCATGCCGGCCGGCCTCGACCTCGGGGTGGGCGGTCTCGTCCGCCCCGCGCCCGATCCCCTGCCCGACGGCGCCTCCTTCACGACGGCGTCCTACACCAACGCGGTGGGGACCCGCTCCTACAAGCTCTACATCCCCGCCAGCCGCCGCGACGGCCAGCCGCTTCCCCTGGTGGTGATGCTGCACGGATGCACCCAATCGCCCGACGACTTCGCCGCCGGCACCCGCATGAACGTACTGGCCGAGGAGCATGGCTGCCTCGTCGCCTATCCGGCGCAGCCGTCCTCGGCCAACGCGCAGAAGTGCTGGAACTGGTTCAGTCCGGCCGACCAGCAGCGCGACGGCGGCGAACCCTCGCTGATCGCCGGGATCACCCGGCAGATCATGCGCGACCACCCCGTCGACCCCGGCCGGGTCTATGTGGCAGGGCTGTCCGCCGGCGGTGCGGCGGCGGCCATCATGGGGGCGGCCTATCCCGACCTCTACGCCGCCGTGGGCGTGCATTCCGGCCTGCCGTGCGGGGCGGCCCGCGACCTTCCCTCCGCCTTCGCCGCCATGCGCCAGGGCACCGCGGGCACCGGCCGGGGCACCGGAGCCGTTCCCACCATCGTGTTTCACGGCGACCAGGACACCACCGTCCACCCCGGCAACGGCGCCGCGGTCGCCGCGCAGTCCATAGCCGGCGTCACCGGGACGACGGCGATGGAGGAGCACGGCCGGGTGCCGGGCGGACACGGCTACACCCGCACCCTCCACACCGACGCCGCCGGCCGCGTGCTGTGCGAGCAGTGGACGATCCAGGGCGCCGGGCACGCCTGGGCCGGGGGCAGCCCCGCCGGATCCTACACCGATCCGCGCAGTCCGGACGCCACGCGGGAGATGCTGCGCTTCTTCCTCGACACCCCGCATCGCGGCCTGCCGCCGCTGTCATGACCGTCGGATCGCGGAGGGGCTGGCACGGATTTGCTTGCGCAATCCCGCGCCAGCCCCCATGTAAGGGAAGTCGAAGTTGCTCTGGGGTCTGCTTTCTCCAGCCCCGCACCCGGGTCTGGGTCTCTCTTCCCGAAGTGAATTTGATCCCCCCTCGATGTCGGGTGGGGCACCGCCAACAAGGGAACTGACCCATGGCCAACGGTACCGTCAAGTGGTTCAACTCGACCAAGGGCTTCGGCTTCATCCAGCCCGAGGATGGTTCGGCCGACGTCTTCGTCCACATCTCCGCCGTCGAGCGCGCCGGCATCGGCAACCTCAACGAGGGCCAGAAGCTCTCCTTCGAGGCCGTGCGCGACCCGCGCCGCGGCAAGGTTTCGGCCGAGAACCTGCGCGCGCTCTGACGCGTCGCGAAGGCGATCATCGGAAAGGACGGCTTCGGCCGTCCTTTTTCGTTTCGGTCCCGCCCTGGGACCATTCCCGGAGAGTGCCATGCGAATCCGGCTGGGCTGCGAGTTGAACTACGACATCCCGAAGCCGACCCCGATGATCGTCATGCTGAACGTGCACCACTCACGCGTGGCGGACCTCGAACGCCCGGATCATCTCGTCACCACGCCGTCCGTTCCCATCGGAAGCTATCGGGACAGTTTCGGCAACTGGTGCTGCCGGCTGGTGGCGCCGCCGGGGCGCTTCACGCTCGGTACCG
>NZ_DASPMG010000273.1:0-29136 GCF_035627195.1 Azospirillum sp. | reverse complement strand
ACAGCACGATCTCGCCGCCCGGATCGGGGCAGGCCTCTGCCGCATTTTTGACCAGATTGAGCAGGACTTGGATCAACTGGTCCCGGTTGCCGTAGACCGGCGGCAGCGAGGGGTCGTAGCGCTCGACGAACCGGATGCTGCGGCCGAAGCCGTTCTGCGCGATCTTGCGCACGTGCTCCAGCACGGTGTGGATGTTCACCGGTCCGCGGTCGAGCGGACGCCTGTCGGAGAACACCTCCATGCGGTTGACCAGCGCCACGATGCGGTCGGCCTCGTCGCAGATCAGGCGGGTCAGCACCCGGTCCTGCTCGTTGGCGTTCTCTTCCAAGAGCTGCGCGGCGCCGCGGATGCCGGACAGCGGGTTCTTCACCTCGTGCGCCAGCATGGCCGCCATGGCGGTGACCGAGCGCGCCGCGTTGCGGTGGGTGAGCGAGTTGTCGATCTTGCGGGCCAGGGAGCGCTCGTAGATCGTCAGGATCACCTGCCCGGAATCGTCGCCCATGGACGACACCTGGACCGTGACGTGGTGCGGGCCGATGCGCGGCGTGTCGATGGTGACGCCTTCCTGCGACGCGGTGCTGTGGTCGCGCTGCACCTGGTCGATCAGGCCCATGACGGTGCTGTTGGGCGGCAGCAGCTCGGCCAGGGGAGCCCCTTCCATCATGCTGGCGCTGCTGTCGAAGAACTCCTGCGCCTCCAGGTTCACGTAGCGGACGATGCCGGTCTCGTCGACCACCAGCACCGGGTCCGGCAGCGCGTTCAGCACCGTCGCGGCGTCGATGGTGCCCAGCCGAAAGGGGGCGCGGGGCGGACGGCGGTTCAACGACGTGACCGTACGCGACATCAGGCCGCCATCCTTTCGATCGCTGGGTCGTAGAAGGCGCGGATGTGGCGGCGCACCGCCTCCACGTCGTCCATGCGGTTGATTTCCGAACGGAATTCGGCCGAGCCGTGCAGCCCCTTGGAGTACCAGGAGACGTGCTTGCGCGCGACGCGCAGGCCGGGTTCGCGGCCATAGTGCTCCAGCATCGCCTCGTAGTGCTCCAGCACGATGGCGAGCTGCTCCTCCAGCGGGGGATCGGGCAGGCGCTCGCCGGTGCGCAGGTAGTGCATGACCTGCGCCGGGAACCATGGCCGGCCGTAGGTGCCGCGGCCGATCATCACGCCGTCCGCCCCGGATTCCGCCCGCGCGCGGTCGACGTCGTCGAAGGTCTGGATGTCGCCGTTGACGATGACGGGGATCGACACCGCCTCCTTCACGTTGCGCACGAAGGCCCAGTCGGCGGTGCCGTTGTACATCTGGTTGCGCGTGCGGCCGTGCACGGTGACCATCCGGATGCCGCATTCCTCGGCAATGCGGGCGAGGCGCGGCGCGTTCAGGCTGTTGTGGTCCCAGCCCATGCGCATCTTCAGCGTCACCGGGATCTTCACCGCCTTGACGGTGGTCTCCAGGATGCGGCCGGCCAGCGCCTCGTCGCGCATCAGCGCGGAGCCGGCGTAGCCGTTCACCACCTTCTTCACCGGGCAGCCGAAGTTGAGGTCGACGATGGCCGCACCCCGGTCCTCGTTCAGCTTCGCCGCCTCCGCCATCACCTCCGGCTCGCAGCCGGCGAGCTGCACGGCCATCGGCGACTCCTCCGGCACGGTTTCGGCCATGCGCAGGGTCTGGCGGTTCTCGCGGATCATCGCCTGGCTGGCGATCATCTCGGACACGACCAGACCGCATCCGGTGCGCTTGACCAGACGGCGGAACGGCAGGTCGGTGACGCCCGACATGGGGGCGAGGATCACCGGATCCGACAGGGTGATGGGACCGATCTGGATGCTCATCAGCTTTGCAGTGTCTGGCGGTGTCAGGGAGCGGAAAATGCCCGATTGCTGGGCAGATCAGCGATTTGCTGCGATTTTGAGCAGGCTATCACGCCCGTCCGCCCGGACGCAAGGCCGAGCATGGCCAATGGGTATAGCGATTCCAACGCCTTGGCACCAGGGCGCGCTAGGCCTGAAGGACGTTCATCACGAATTTGACGCCGGGATAGGCAAGGGTGAGCAAGAGATAGGCGATCAGCACCAGACGCGCCGCCGTACGCCCGCGTATCCCGGTCCTTACGTGCACAAACAACAGGCCGCCGATGACCACGAAAGTGGCAATCGAGAACAGCGCCTTGTGGTCCAGGCGGAAGGGCACGCCCTTCTCGTAATGCAGGACTGCCATGCCGGTCAGGAGGCCGAGGCCGAGCACGACCTCCGACGCGGTCAGCAGGCGCACCTGCAGCCGCTCGCTCTCGGCCATCGGCGGCAGCAGGCGGGTGAGTGCGTTCGGCCGCTTGGCCTTCAGCGCCCGCTCCTGCAAAAAGGCGGCGAGCGAGGCGACGGCCGCCAGCGTCAGCAGCGCGTACGTCACCACGGACACGGCGATGTGCAGCAGGATCCACAGCTCCGGCGCGCTGCCGCGCAGCAGCGGTTCGCGCATGCCCTGGGTCGCCGCGGCGATCACGCCGACCGCCAGCAGGTAGGGCAGCAGCAGCGGGCTGAGCCGCCAGGCCGAGCGCGTCAGCGCCGCCAGCCCCAGGAACAGCGCCATCACCGTGGCGATGGTGACCCACAGCGCGGTCGACAGCCCGGTGTGCCACGCCGCCCCCACCTGTGCGGCCGCCCACACGGACGGGCCGACGAAGGCCAGCGCCAGCGCGCCCCAATAGGCGGCCGAGCGCCCTCCCCCGCCGATGCCGGCGAGTGCCCCGTAGGGAAACAGGGCGGCCGGCACCAGCGCCAGCAACGCCGTCAGGCTGAAGAGCAGATTCTGCGACATGCGCCTCCGTCCGCGCCCCGGTCCGGGTCTGAGCCATCTTGGCGGATCACCGGGGACAGGCTAGGCTCCGCCGCGACGCCGTCAAGTCTGCATTTCACCCGGACACGCCTCCCATGCCTTCCTGCATCGCGTTGATCGTCGCGGCCGGCAGCGGCCAGCGCTTCGGCGCCGATCGTCCCAAACAGTACCACGACCTCGCCGGCCGCGCCGTCCTGCGCCATACGGTGGAGGCGTTCCTGCGCCATCCGCGGGTGGCGGCGGTGCGCGTCGTCATCAACCCCGACCACCGCGACCTGTACGACGCCGCCGTGGCCGGCCTCGGCCTGCCGGAACCGGTGGCCGGCGGCGCCACCCGGCAGGATTCCGTGCGCAACGGGCTGGAGGCGCTGGCCGCCGGCTCCCCCGATGACGCCCCCGACCTCGTGCTGATCCACGACGCCGCGCGCCCGCTGATCGACCCGGACACGGTGTCGGCGGTGATCGCGGCGCTGGACACCACCCCCGGCGCCATCGCCGCCGTGCCGGTGACCGACACGCTGAAGCGCGGCGCGGGCGGTGTCAGCGCCGGCACCGTGGACCGCGCCGGGCTGTGGCGCGCGCAGACGCCGCAGGGCTTCCGCTTCGCCGACATCCTGGCGGCGCACCGCAACGCCGCCGGGCAGGACCTCACCGACGACGCCGCGGTGGCGGAGCGCGCCGGGCTGTCGGTGGCCCTGGTTCCGGGCAAGGAGGAGAACTTCAAGGTGACGACCCCCGTCGACCTCGCCCGCGCCACGCACCTGACGCTGGCCGCGCTGCCGGACGTGCGCACCGGTTCCGGTTTCGACGTGCACCGCTTCGCGGCGGGCGACCACGTGATCCTGTGCGGCGTGCCGGTGCCGCTCGACCGCAAGCTGGACGGCCACTCGGACGCCGACGTGGCGCTGCACGCGCTGACCGACGCGCTGCTGGGCGCGCTGGGCGCCGGCGACATCGGCAGCCACTTCCCGCCCACCGACCCGCAGTGGAAGGGGGCGGACAGCGCCCGTTTCCTGCGCCACGCGGTGGATCTGGTGCACGCGCGCCGTGGCATGATCGCGCACGTCGACGTCACCATCATCTGCGAGCGCCCGAAGGTCGGCCCGCACCGCGCGGCCATGGTGGCGCGTCTGGCCGAACTGCTGGGGATCACCGCCGACCGCGTCAGCGTCAAGGCGACGACGACGGAGCGGCTGGGCTTCACCGGCCGCCAGGAAGGCATCGCCGCCCAGGCGGTGGCGACCGTCCGATTGCCGGGCTGAAGATTGCCGGTTTAGACTGCCGCGAAACGCGCGGAGGCACCATGTTCCCTCAGCACATTCGCGAACTCGCGGCCCGGCTGCTGGCCGAGTACGGCACGGCCGGCTACACGATCGCCACGGCCGAGTCGTGCACCGGCGGCCTGATCGCCGGCGCGCTGACCGACATCGCCGGCTCGTCCCGCGTGGTCGAGCGCGGCTTCGTCACCTATTCGAACGTCGCCAAGTCGGAGATGCTGGGCGTGCCGCCCAGCCTGATCCTGGCGCACGGCGCCGTCAGCGCCGAGGTGGCGGTCGCCATGGCGGTGGGCGCGCTGGCCCATTCCAAGGCGGACGTGACGGTGGCGGTGACCGGCGTCGCCGGTCCGGACGGCGGCAGCGAGGCCAAGCCGGTGGGGCGCGTCTACATCGCCACGGCCGTGCGCCGGGGACCCGCCAAGCACAAGGAATACACCTTCCCCGGCGACCGCGAGGCGGTGCGCCTGCAGACCGTGGAATGCGCGCTGGAGCGGCTGCGCACCGCCCGGCCCGACGGCAGCCTGCGATAGGCCGCCGGACGGGGCCTCAGGCCGAGCCCCCCTCTCAGGCCGTGCCCATGGGGCGCCGCTCGACGGCGGGCTCGTTCAGCTCCCTGGGCAGGATCGACAGCAGGACCGCGTCCTTTCGCGCACCGCCCAGCCGCAGGCGCTGGCGCAGCACGCCCTCACGCACGGCGCCCAGCTTCTCGGCGACACGGATGCTCGCGGCGTTGTCCTCGGCGGCCAGGATCTCGACGCGCCGCAGGCCCAGGTTGGCGAACGCGAACCGGGCGGCGAGCATGGCGCCGGCCGTCGCCGCGCCGCGCCCGGTCCAGCGCGAATCGATCCAGTAGGTCAGGTTGCCGACCTGATGCGGCCAGTCGATCCGGTTGATGCTGCAGCTGCCGGCGAAGGTGCGCGTCGGCGCGTGCTCGACGACGAAGCTGTATTCGCTGGCCTGCGCCCATGCCGCCGTCCGCGACATGACCCATGCGGCGCTCTCGTTCGGGCCATAGGCCGGCGATGCCCACGACAGCGCCGCGGCGAGCTGCGGACGCGAGGCGGCGACGGCGGCAAGGTGGCCGTTTATGTCTTCCGGTCCGAATGGCCGTATGGTGAAGTCTTTGACATATTGGTTCATGGTCCATCTCCTCGCCCATGATCGAGCCACCAGAGAAACCGAACCGCATGGTCCCGACCGCAAATGCTTCTGGAAAGGTCGCGCTTCTCGGCGGCAGTTTCAATCCGCCCCATTGCGGGCATCTGCGCCTGTGCGAGGCCATCCTGGCGATGCCCGGGATTGCCGGGGTCTGGCTGGTGCCGGTCGCCGTGCATCCCGGCCGGAAGCCCCTCGCGCCCTTCGCCGACCGGCTGCACATGTGCCGGCTGATGGCGGCCAGGGTGGCGGGGCCGGTGACGGTCTGCGATCTGGAGGGGCGCCTGGAGCCCCCGGTCAAGACCCGCGACCTCGTGCGCGCCCTGGTCGCCCTGCACCCGGAAACGCCGTTCGTCCTCGCCATGGGGGCCGACGTGGCGGCGCACGCGCCGCGATGGCCGGGCTGGCTGGACATCGTCCAGGCCGCCCCGCCGCTGATCTTTCCCAGGTTCGAGCCAGATTTCGAGCCGGGGTTCGAACCGGCCGTGTGGGCCAGCACGGAAGCGCGCCGCCGTCTGGCCGCCGGCGAACCGGCGTCGGGCCTTCTGCTTCCTGAAATCGAAGATTACGCGACCGCACGCCGGCTGTACGGCCCCGAAACGCACGCCGAAGCCTGATGCGAACGGCGCCGGAGCGAGTCATGCGACAATATGCCGTACCGGCCCACCGTCACGGCCGCCGCCACGCGCGGAAGTGATTATCGGGCGAATTTTCTCCCACGCCGTAAAACAAGCGGATCGCTGAAAGCTAATAATGCTTCGCGGGCATCGTTCGTCCGCGTTCGAACGACACCCTTCGATTGCCGCTGCGCAGCCTCGACTTGGCCGTTGCGCGGCCGCCCGGCGTACAAGCACGGCAGTCAAAATGTTATCTAATTTCACGACATACCGCCGTATGGCCGATAATATTGCCGTTTTTCTGGGCTTGTCAGACTCATTCAGTGACTAAGTATAGTAAAAATACCTTTTGAAGCTCCATGGACTCCTGGCATGTTCCTGTCAGGCACCGAGGAACCGCATCTGTCACTATGGTTTTCCCGCTTTCTCCCTTGCAGTCCAAGAGATTGGTCTGCATCCGCAGGTATGCGCATGGGGTATGACCGATGACCAGATTTATCGTTGCGAACAGGCTGTCCGGCGGAGGCGAGCGCAAGGCCAAGCGCGAAGGCGGCGACCGGGCGGAGAAGCTGCTGGCCGCGCACGCGGACATCCGCCTTGACAACAAACCGGAGTCGGAACAGGCGCGCCGCGTCTACAGCGTGGAAGCACCGCACGCGGACATGGCCCGCATGGCCGGCGAACTGGGTGACGACGTCCTTGTCGAACCCGAACATCTGCGCCGCCCCGCCGTGGCGCGCCCGCCCATCGTCGACCGCGTCATCCGGGCCCAGGGCGTGGAGCCGCTGCACCCCGGCGTCGGCGCCGCCTTCGAGATCACCCTGCGCAGCGGCAACCAGTCGGTGGCCGGCGCCAAGGGCCTTCTGGTGCTCAACTCGCTGACCGGCCGCGTGCCCGGCACGCGGCAGGAGGCGGTGTCGGACGCCGGCGGCAAGCTCCTCTTCAACTACGACCCCACGCAGTTCACGCCGTCCATGATCGTGGTCGAGCCCGCCTCCAGCTACTGGAGCGCGCTGCAGGTGATGCCGCGCAACGGCTCCACCATCGAGATGCTCGGCCTGCCCAAGACCGGCCCCCTCGGCTGGTGGCACCATCTGGTCGGCATCAGCGAATCCAGCTTCAAGCGCGGCCAGGGCATCCGCATCGGGATCGCCGACACCGGGCTGGGTCCGAACCCCTACGTGAAGCACGTCAAGGCGCTGGGCGCGGTCGTCGACGGCAAGGTCGATCCGACCCCCAAGGCGACGCTGGACCAGGAAGGACACGGCACGCACGTCGCCGGCATCATCGGCGCCATCCCCGCCGACGGGTCGGGCGACTACGAAGGCATCGCCGCGGGGGCGGACATCGGCGCGCTGCGGGTTTTCGGCCCCGATGGGACGGCCACGCAGGGCGACATCGCGCTTGGCGTGGACCTCCTGTCCGCCGAATTCGACGCCGACCTCGTCAACCTCAGCCTCGGCGGCCCCGAGCCCTCGGCGATCGAGCGCGACGCGCTCATGGCCGCGCTGGAACTCGGCACGCTGTGCATGGCGTCGGCGGGCAACTCCAACGGCGCGCCCGTCTATTATCCGGCCGCCTACCCGGAAGCGGCCGGGGTCAACGCCCTGGGCCTGTACGGAATGTCGCCCGCCGGCACGCTGTCGGCCGCCTGCATGCCCAGCCAGCCCGTCTACTTCGGCCCGGGCGGCCTGTTCGCCGCGAACTTCGACGCGGTCGGCTACGAGGTCGGGTGCGCGGCGCCGGGCGTGGGCATCATCTCCACCGTGCCCGCCCGGCCCGAAGTGGCCGCCCCCTACGCCGAGATGAGCGGCACCTCCATGGCCTGCCCGGCGGCGACGGCGGCGCTGGCCACCTTCCTGGCGGCCGACACCTACTACACGGGCCTCCCCCGCGGGCCCGAGCGCGTGGCCCGCGCCGCCCAGGTGCTCGCCGCCACGCTGAGAAACATCGGCATTCCGAACTTCCTGGCCGGCGCCGGCCTGGTGACGGGGCGCGCCGCTCCGACCCAGCCGGGTTCCTGACCGCCCGCCGAGAAGGAGGCCGGCCAGAACCGGGGCCTGCCCGATCCGAACCGCGGCTCCGCCCGGACAGGCCGGGGCCTCGACAGCAGCCATTCAAGACCGTTCCCAAGGAGGCATATCGAATGTTCTCTTATCCCACCTTCCCGGTCACCGTTCTGCCGGCGACCATGCACCCCGGCGCCCAGCAGGCGCAGTCGGTCACCGTCACCCTCCCGACCATCACCCAGTCGATCACCGGCACCTGCTTTCCGTCGATCCTCACCAGCGTGCCGACCCAGACGGTCACCGTGAGCAACACGGGTTCCTACCCGACCGCCGCCCCGCAGGGCGCGGAAGTCCAGAGCATCACCCCGGCCAGCGTGACCGTGACGGTTTCCGGCAGCGGCACCGGCACCGGCAGCATCACCGTCAGCGCCACCAACACCGGCGGCGTCACCACCACGGCCGGCGCGTCGCTCAGCGTCTCGGCGTCCGCCACGGCGGGTCCCAGCGTCACGGTGCCGCTGAGCGGCGCGCAGGCGCAGGCGTTCGGCGCCAGCACGGCGTCGCTGGCCCCGACGATGACGCTGCCCACGCAGACGTTCCCGACGCAGACCTTCCCGACCCAGACCTTCCCGACGCAGACCCTGACCCGCACGCCGATCACCCCGGTGACGGTGCCGTCGTACCCCACCTTCCCGACGGCGTCGCAGACCTTCCCGACGGCGTCCCAGACCTTCCAGACCCTCCAGAACACGATGCCGCAGCAGGCCGGGGCCGCGCCGCAGACGATCACGGTGTCGGTCACGCCCGCCTCGGTGACGGTGAGCAACCCGACCACGGTCACCGTGCCGCCGACGATCACGCAGACCCCCGCCACCTACCCCACCATCACGGTCACCCAGACCGCGACGGCCGGTCAGGCCGCGGCGCAGGGCCTGACCACGGTGCCGACCTTCCCGACCGTCACGACGCTGCCGAGCTTTCCGACCTACCCGACGATCCCGCCGGCCACGATGACGGCCATGAGTAGTCAGGGCGGCGGGATCGGCGCCCAGGGCCTGACCACCGTCCCGACCTACCCGACGCTGACGACGGATCCAACGCTCCCGCAGACGCTGCCGCAGACGCTGCCGCCGACGATCACGACGGTGCCGACGCTGCCGACCCAGCCGAGCTTCCCGACGTTCACCGTGACGGCCACGGCCGGCCAGGGTGCCGCTGCCCAGGGTCTGACGACGGTGCCGACCTACCCGACGGTGCCGACCTACCCGAGCATGCCGAGCTACCCGAGCTACCCGTCCATCCCGACGCTGCCGACGGCCAGTTACGGCGCGGCTCCGCAGACCGGCGCCGCGCCGCAGGCGACCTGGACGCCGGTGTCCGGCTCGATCTCGGTGACGGTCTCCGGGACCGGCTCGGCCACCGTGGGTCCGTCGATCAGCTTCTAAGCACGCCACCTGGAAGCCCGCCGGCCGCCCCCGCACGGGGCGGCCGGCGCGGCCCTTGGGCGGCGTGTCCGACGGGCGTGCCGCCGGCCTCAAGGAAGGAAGCCCACCCGAATGTTCCTGACCGTGTCCAACATCGCGCATTTCCTCATGGAGCGCGGCATCCTGGACGCCCGATCGATCGTCGGCGGCGACTTCAGCGTCGCCGAGGCGGGGCGGCGCTGCCGCAACTTCAAGATCACCCGCGGCGGCCTGCCCGGCCTGTTCGTGAAGCAGATCATGGGGCACAGTCCGGAACACGTGGCCACGCTGCGGCGTGAAGCGGCCTTCTACCAGCTGGTCGCCACGCGCCCGCTGCTGGAGCCGCTGAAGACCATCTCCCCGACCTACGTCGATTTCGACGCCGGCCGCCACGCGCTGGTGCTGGGCCTGCTGCCGCAGGCCGAGAACCTGAACGAGCTGCATTTCCGCCTCCGCCGCTTTCCCGTCGAAGTGGGCGAGCTGCTGGGCCGCGGGCTGGGCGCCTACCACGCGCAGGCCGCCAACGCCTTGCTGGAGCCCGTCAACGCGCAGGTCTTCCCCCGGCAGCCGCCGTGGATCTTCACCCTGGATCCCGCGACCCTGGCGCCGCTGCCCAGCTTCCCGCCGCACATCGGCCGGCCGATGATGGAGATGCTCTCCCGCCGGCCGGACCTGCTGGCGCACCTCCACGCGCTGGGCCGCGAGTACGAGTTCAGCGCGCTCATCCACGGCGACATGAAGTGGGACAACTTCATCGTCCATCCCGCCGGCCCGAACGGCGAATACGACTTCAAGGTCATCGACTGGGAACTGGTCGACCTGGGCGATGCCGCGTGGGACATCGCGTGCATCCTCACCTCCTACATCCTCTACGTGATGCTGATACCGCCGCAGGCCGGCACCGGACCGGCCGCGGAGGACCGGAAGGACCGCACGCTGGCCGAAGCGGTGCCGTCCATGCGCCGGTTCTGGCAGGTCTATGTGGAGACCCGCGGCTTCGGCGAGGGGGCGGCGCGCGTCTTCCTGACCCGCTGCATGCGCCATGTGGGCGCCCGCCTGGTGGTGGCGGTCTTCGAGGCGCTGTTCAACCGCTCCGCCCTCGCCGCCCAGGCGGAGACGCTGATGGAAACCGCGCGGGCCTTCCTCTGGGCGCCCGACAAGGCCGCCGCGGACCTGCTCGGCACCCCCTCCTGACACGGCCCGGACTGGACTGCCCCACATGACCGACAAGCTGGACGCCGACAAGCCGGGCGCCGATGCACTGGACGCCGGAGCGCTGGACGCCGAACTGACGGCCATCCTCGACGCGCTGGAGATCATCGCGCCCGACGCCTTCCGCTTCGCCGGCGGGCTGCTGCACCATCTGCCGCAGCCCGGCGCCATGGCGAACGCCATCATCAGCACGCTCTACACCAACTGCTACGCGCACCGCTTTCCCGGCCCGCCGGCGCGTTCCCCCTACCCGCCCGACCCGGCGCACCCGATCAAGCTGGACGCCGCCAACGGCAACCGCGACCATTGGGACGCCGGCTGGCGGGTCTACGCCGTCGACGCCGACGGCAGCGTCAGCGTGTCCAAGGGCGAGCGGCAGCGCCGCGCCCGGCCGGGCGAGTACCTGGCCACCAACGGCCGCGGAACCGTGCCGCAGCCGGGCGAGCAGGTGACCCTGTGGATGCCCCGCGGCTCGCACACGCTGCAGACCGCCTTCCAGTTCATGTACGGCGAGGCGCCCACCGACGTGTGGGACGAGTACGCGCTGACGCGCGTCTACTTCAACATCACCCCCACGGGCGTTCCCGTGCTGATCCGCGCGCTGACGCAGGCGCTCAACGCCTATCAGGTCCCCTACCGCATGAAGGCGCTGACCGACGCCACCCACTACACGCGGTCGGATTCCATGGTGCTCTACATGGCGCGCCGCCATGCGGAGTTCGTGGCGCGGCTCATCGCCGGGCTGCCTCCCGCCGCGACCGAGGAACTGGCCGATCCCACGCCCCTCTTCACCTGCCGGTTCCGCGCCGGGATCGGCTTCGCCGAGGATCCCGGCAACGGCGACAGCTTCGGCATCCACCGCTGCCGGCTGATGACGGAGGCGGTTCTGGCCGCCCATGCCGCCGGCCAGCGCACCGCGCGGCAGAAGCTGGAAGCGGTGCGCGCCCATTTCGCGGCCAACGGCCTGAACCTCGCGCGTCCCTGGGTGTCCCCCGGCCGGACCGACATCTACAGCGCCTTCGACGCGGAAAGGCTTGCCCCATGAGCACAGGGACATCGAGCATGGAAAGCCGGGGCATGGAAAGCGGGGAATTCCTGGACGTCGCCGCCGCCATCGGCCGCCGGCTCGCCATGGAGGCGATCTGGAGCGGGGACCGGTGCAACTGGCTGGGCTGGGCCTACCATGCCGACGGGGAACGCATCCAGCCGGTCTACCGCGCCATGGGACCGGCGCTCGGCAACGGCACGGCCGGCATCGGCCTGTTCCTGGCGGAACTGTGGCGCGCCACCGGCGACGCGGTGGTGCGGCAGGCGGCGCGCGGCGCCCTGGCCCAGGCGGCGGGCAGCCTGGAGTCCTGGCCGGCGGACTGGGCCGCGGGCCTCTACGCCGGGCTGCCCGGCGCCTCCGTCGCCTTCACCCTGGCGGCCCACGCGCTGGGCGAGGATCGCTGGATCGGGGCGGGGCGGGCGGCGCTGGACCGGCTGGGCAAGCGGCCGCCGGACCCGGAGCAGCTGGACGTGTACGGCGGCGTCGCCGGCGCCGCGCTGGTGCTGCTGGACGCGGCGGCGGGATCCGGCGACGCCGCGCTGCTCGACGCCGCCATGGGCTGCGGCACGCTGCTGGTGGAGCGCGCCCGGCGCAGCGGCGACGGCGCCTCGTGGCCGAGCGGGCGGGGGCAGCGGCATCCGGATCTGCTGGGCTATCCGCACGGCGCGGCCGGCATCGCGCTGGCGCTGCTGGAGCTGCACGCGGCCGGCGGCGGCGACGCGTTGCGCGACACGGCGCTGGCGGCGCTCGCCTACGAAGCGGCCCAGTTCGACCGGATGTGGAACCTGTGGCCCGACCTGCGCGTCGAGGTCCCGGAACCGCACCTGACCGTGGCGACGCCCGCCCGCTTTCCCATCGCCTGGATCCATGGGGCGACCGGTGTCGGCATGGCCCGCCTGCGGATCCGCGAGCTGCTGCCCGACCGCGCGGAGAACGATGCGGAGCTGCAGGCCGCCGTCACGGCCGCGGCGGCGACGCTGGGGCCGCAATCCCTGCCCGGCATCAACTTCGCCCTGGCGACGGGCGCGGCCGGCAACGCCGAGTTCCTGGTCATGGCGTCCGCCGCGCTCGGCCGGCCGGACCTGCGCGACCAGGCGGTCTACGCCGCGCGGTACGGGGCGCTGGCCTACGCCGCCAACCGCATGCCCTGGCCGTGCGGCGGGCCGCCCAACGGCGAAAGCCCGGACCTGCTGTTCGGTCTGGCCGGCATCGGGCGGTTCTACCTGGGACTCGCCGATCCGGAACGGGTCCGCAGCCTCCTGTCGTTCCGCCCGCGCGCCGTGGAGAAGCGGACGCAGGCGCCGCCCCCGCCCCCGGAGCCGCCGCCTCCACCGCCCCCGCCGCCGCCCGCTCCGAAGCCGGAGAAAGCGGCGGCCGTGGAACCGGAACCACGCAAGACCGAGGAGCCGACGGCGCCGGAGAAGCCGCCCGCCGGCACCGCTCCCACCAAGGCCCCGCCAAAGCCTCCGGCGGCGCCGAAGCCCAAGGCTCCGCCGAAGCCCAAGGCGCCGCCGGAACCCAAGGCTCCGCCGAAGCCGCCCGCCGGTGAAGCGCTCAAACGGCGAACCCCGGCGGCGCCCGCCGGCACGGCGCCGAAGGCGGCCAGAACCCGTAAGCCCCGCAGCAAGGACGACAGCAAGAAATGACGGTTCCGACCCTTCAGTTGCAGACCAGCATGAAGCCGCCGACCCTGCCGCTGGGCGGCCACCGCCCCTACCCGCGCCAAAGCCTGCCGAAGCCGCAGGACCGCCTGCCGCTGGGGCTGACGGGCCTGACGGTCAGCCCCTTCGCCATCGGCATCACGACGCCGGAAACCGTGCTGGCCGCCTACGAGATGGGCGTCAACTTCTTCTTCCTGACGTCCGACCTCCACTGGCCGCTGTACCAGGGCCTGCGGGACGGACTGGTGGAGCTGTTCAAGCGCGGCCCGTCCGTCCGCGACGAGGTGGTGGTGGCCGTCGTGTCCTACCTGGACCAGCCGCTGTTCAGCTATCTGCAGTTCAACGAGGTGATCGATTCCGTGCCGGGGCTGGAGCGGGTGGACGTGCTGATGGCCGGCGCCGTGCCCGGCGAGGCCAACCTCTACAGCCGCTTCAATTCGATCCACGGCGCCCGCAACGCCCGCCACTTCGGCGGCCGGGCGCTGGGCGCGTCGTTCCATCACCGGCCGTCGGCGCTGGTCAGCGTCAACGCCAACCTGCTGGACATCAACTTCATCCGCTACAACACCTCGCACCCCGGCGCCGTCAACGACGTCTTCCCCTACATCCGCCCGGACCGCACCGGGCTGATCTTCAATTTCAAGAGCACCATGTCCCAGGTGACGCCGGAGCAGTTCCGGAAGATGGGCCTGGGCGACCGCTACTGGCTGCCCAGGACCACCGACTATTACCGCTTCGCCCTCACCGTTCCGGGGATGGATGGCATCCTCTGTTCGCCGCAGAGCCCCGCGGAGTTCGAGCAGACGGTCGAGGCGATGAACGCCGGGCCGCTGACCCCGCAGGAGGAGGCGTACATGCGCTGGCTCTCCTCCAGCGTCAATCCCCAGTACTTTTGATGCCGCGAGCGTGCGAGAGGACCGGTCCATGCGTGATGCGCCGAAACGGCTGAAGGTCGCCTTCGTCTACCCGCCCTACGGCCCGCCGAACCTGGCCAACCTGGGGCTCGCCATCCTGGCGGCCGGCGTCGAGCAGCGCGGCTTCCAGACGCGGACGTTCTACTGGAACTACCGGCTGGCCGAGGCGCTGGACGTGCCCAGGGAGGAGCTGCGCCCCCACGTCTACAACCAGTTCACCCAGCGCGACCTGTTCCCGTGGAACGAATGGATCTTCTTCCGCACCATCTACCCGGAACGCCTGGAACCGCTGGAGCCCCTGGTGCGCAAGCGGCTCGACGCGCTGGACCGGGCCGCCAACACGGCCGCGGAAGGGCTTCTGCCCAGCCGGATGATCTTCGGCCTCGCCGCCAAGGTGCCGGCCCTGCTGGCCGAGATGGCGGCGGAGCTGGAGCCGTACGACCTGATCGGCATCTCCTCCACCTTCTTCCAGAACGGCCCGGCGCTCGCCCTGGCCAAGCACGTGAAGGAGAAATGGCCGCACAAGCGCGTCGTGCTGGGCGGCGCCAACTGCGACGGCGAGATGGGCCTCGCCATCGCCGAGCACTTTCCCTTCGTCGACTACGTCTTCTCCGGCGAGGCGGACTTCACCTTTCCGGAGTTCGTCGAGCGGCTGGAGGCGGGGGCGGACGTCGGCGGCATGCCCGGCCTGATCCACCGCGACGCCGACGGCCGCGCCGTGTGCGGCCCGCAGTCGGAGCCGGTCGCGGACATGAACGCGCTGCCGGTGCCGGTCTTCGACGACTTCATCCGGGAGCGGAAGAAATTCGGCCTGTACGACCATGACAAGCTGGTGCTGCCGCTGGAATCCTCGCGCGGCTGCTGGTGGGGGGCGAAGCACCACTGCATCTTCTGCGGCCTCAACGCCAACGGCATCGGCTACCGCCAGAAGGACGAGGAGCGTTTCCAGGACGAGGTCCTCGCGGTCGCACGAAAGTACGACGCCAAGTTCCTGTTCATGGCCGACAACATCCTGTCGACCCGCTATTACCGCAGCTTCGTGAAGTGGGCGAAGGAGAAGGACCTCGACGTCAACTTCTTCTACGAGATTAAGGCCAACATGAACCGGGCCCAGGTGGCCGCCCTGGCGGACGCCGGCATCACCATGGTGCAGCCGGGCATCGAAAGCCTTTCGACGCCGATCCTGAAGCTGATGAACAAGGGGATCCGCGGCATCCAGAACATCGCGTTCCTGAAATACGCCCGCGAATACGGCATCGTGCCGGCCTGGAACGTGCTGGCCGGCTTCCCGGGCGAGGACCCGTTCGAATACCAGAAGATGGCGCGGGACGTGGCGAAACTCACCCATCTCGCCCCGCCGAACGCGGTGATCGACATCGAGTTCCACCGCTTCAGCCCCTTCCACCGCGACCCCGGCAAGTACGGCATCCGGCTGGTGCCGCACCACAACTACGCCTTCCTCTACCCCTTCGAGCCGGAGGAGATCGCGCGCCACGCCTACGTCTTCGAAGTGGCCGGCCGCAGCCCGCTCGACCTCTCCTACATCCGCAAGCTCAACCTGGAGATCCGCAACTGGGTGCAGGCGTTCCGGTCCGGGAAGACGGCGCTGACCTGGGTGCAGGACGGCGACGACGTCCTGGTCCGCGACCGCCGCACGCCCGCGGGCAAGGCGGATTACCGCCTGTCCGGCTTCGCCGCCGACGTGCTGAAGGCGTGCGACGCCCCGATGGCGGTGGACTCCCTCCTCGACGAGCGCGGCGGCGCGGCCGAGCCGGCGCCCTACCCCATCACGCCGGGCAAGCGCTGGGACGGTCAGGCCGACGACTTCCGCATCGTGCCGGCCCCCGCGCCGGAAACCCGCATCGCCTTCACGCGGGCCGACTTCGCGGCCGATCCCCGGCGCTGCCTGTCCCCCATGCTGGAGGCCGGGCTGCTGTACGAGGAGGACGAGCTGCTGCTGGCGCTGCCCACGCACGTGACGGCGCGCGGCTTCAACCCCGGCTGGAAGCTGATCGGGATCTGATGGTCGGAGTGATGGTCAGAGCATCAGCGCGAGGCCGATCGCGAGGGTGGCGACGGCCATGGCGGCGACGGCCCCCTCGGTCGGCGCCATCCGGCCAGTGCGGCGCAACAGGGTGACGGCCGCTTGGTTCGTCGCCGTGTGCGCCAGCGCCGCCGGGATGGCCATCCAGGGGCTCCACGCGATCCACAGGGTGAGCCCCACGTGCAGGCCCGTCGCCGACAGCCGCTCCAGCCCGCCCCAGGCCGGATGCGCGCCGGCGGCGGCCCCCTGGCTCGCCAGCTGCGCCCGCGCCGCCTCGCCCTGCGCGTCCTGGCGGCGCAGCAGCCGCGCCGACACCAGCGCTCCCTGGAAGAGAACCACCGCTTCCGCCAGCGTCCACCCGAGGCCGAGCCAGACCGCCGTCCGCAGGTCCGTCCCCCACAGCGCCAGCGCCGCCCACCGGCATAGCTCCTCGGCGGGGCCGGACGCCAGCAGCACGACGCCGGCCAAGCGCTCCCTGGACAGGGCGAGCGCCTGACAGGCCAGCGCCACCGGGGCGCGCAGGAGAAGGGCGATCCCCCATCCCACGGCCCCCACGCCCAGGGCGCTCCAATGCGGGGCCAGCCACAGCAGCCCGGCCAGCAGCGCCGCGACGGCGGGCCCGACGAGCAGGTGAATCGGAACGGCGGGCGGAAGCGCGGTCGGTTTCTGTTCCATGGCCGCTCCTTCCCCCCCCGGGTCAGCCGCCCGGGCGCACGGCGCGCAGGGCGGCGACCGCCGCGCCGTAGCCGTTGTCGATGTTCACCGCGACGATGCCCGGCGCGCAGGACGCCAGCACGGCGGCGAGCGCCGTCTCGCCGTTGCGCGCCATGCCGTATCCCGTGGAGGTGGGCAGGGCGATCAGCAGGCCGGGCACGAGCCCCCCCAGGACGGTGGGCAGCGCCGCGTCCATGCCCGCGGCGGCGATCACCACCGGGTGCGCGGCGATCTCCTCCACCCGTTCCATCAGCCGCCAAATGCCAGCGACGCCGACGTCGAAGATCATCGTCGGGGCGACGCCGTTGAACAGCAGGGTGCGTTCCGCCTCCCGCGCGGCGCGGGCGTCCGACGTGCCGGCCGACACCACCGCCACCGCGCCGGTCCGCGCCCCGGCCGGCGCCGCGCCGAAGAAGGCCGTGCGCGACACCGGATCGTAGTCCAGCGCCGCCCGATGCTCCGGCGGGAGCGCCGCGTGCGCCTCAGGCTCCAGCCGCGTGAACAGGAAGCGGGCGGACCGCGCCGCCGCCGCGTCGAGGACCGCCGCCAGCTGTTCCGGCGACTTGCCGGCGCACATGATCGCCTCGCCGACGCCGACCCGCCGCGCCCGGTCGAAATCGAGGCGGATTTCGCTGTCCGCCGTCACGGCCGCACCACGCTCTTGTCGCCGACGAACGCCGAGCCGCGCCGGTAGGCGCCGATCCGGATGTTCACGCCGCGCAACGCCGGGTGCGCGCGGCGCAGCTCCTCGACCAGCGCGCCGTCCCTGCCGGCGCGCGCGTGCTCCCGCGCGTGCTCCTCGGCGCCCAGTTCGATCTCCAGGCCGTCCGGGCGCACGCGGCAGCGCGCCACCTTCGCCCCCCGCTCTTCCGCAAGCCAGGTCTCGACCCGCTCGACCAGCGCCAGGGCGTCCGCCGTGATGGCCAGCCCGGTTTCCATCCGGCTCGACAGGCACGGCGACGCCGGCAGGTCCGCCACGTCGCCCAGGCCCAGCGCGCGCGCCAGGGCGCGGACCGCCGCCTTGTCCATGCCCGCCTCGATGAAGGGATGGCGCACGCCGTGGTCGGCCGCCGCCGCCAGCCCCGGCCGGTAGTCCCCCAGATCGTCCAGGTTGGCGCCGGACAGCACCGTGCCCGCGCCAAGGCCGCCCAGCCGATCATAAAGGTTGGTCTTGCAGTAGAAGCAGCGGTTCACCGGGTTGGCCAGGTACCGCCCGTCGGAGAATTCGCCGGCCTCCACGACCGCAAGGTCCCATCCCTGCACCTCGGCAAAGCGCCGAACCCTGGCCGTGGCGGCCCGCGGCACGGCCGGGGACACCGCATGCGCCATGCGCACCCCGCCGACCGCGCGGTGGGCGAAGCTGGCGAGGGTTAGCGAGTCGACGCCGCCGGACACCGCGATCAGCGGCTCCGCGCAGCCGCGCAGCACGTCGAGCAGCGGGTCAGACGGCGGGTGCATTCGGGGCGTCCTTGTCCAATACGTCCTTTTCCAGGGCGTCCTTATCCAGGGCGGCCTTTTCGGCGCCTGCGCGACGGCTTGCCCGGTTTGCAGCACCAGCGATCGGCGCCAGCGCGTCCATCGCGGCCTTGGCGCTGCGCGCGCCGCCGGGCCGCACCGCCAGCTTGACCGGCACGCCGTCGGCCTCGACCTCCGCGCGGGGCAGCGTCGCGCGGCCGGCCGTCTGGCGCCGCACGCCCAGCGTCGTCGTCTCCTCCAGCGCGGCGGAGACGGCGGCGACCTCGGCCTCCGGGCGGGTCAGGATCTGCACGGCCGCCGCCATCCGGCCCTTCTTGCCGAAGACGGGCCACTGGCAGACGTCCAGCACCCCGTCCACCGCCCGGATCCGGTCCAGAGCGACGGCCAGATCCTCGGCCGTCTGGTCGTCCACCTCGAAGCGCAGGACGCCGACGGCTTCGGCATCAGCAGTCCGTTCACCGGCCCGCTGGTCACCGGCCCCCTCGTCCGCGCCGAAGAGCATGGCCCGCAGGATGTTGGGCCGGTGCTTCAACCGGCGCGTGCCGAACCCGGTTCCCGTGGACAGCAGCCGCCGCGGCGTGCGGTCCGGCCGCTGCGCGGGTTTCAGCCACGCCAGGATCGCCGCCCCGGTGGGCGTGGTCCGCTCGCCGTCCTCGTCGTCATCCGACAGGACGAAGCCGTTCAGCAGCCGGGCCGTGGCCGGCGCCGGGACCGGCAGAATCCCGTGCGCGGTGCGCACGAGGCCGGATCCCCGCGGCACCGGCCCGATCGACCACGCGGCGGGCGCCAGCGCGTCGATCAGCGCCGCCGCCGCCACGATGTCGACGATGGAGTCGACCGCCCCGACCTCGTGGAACGCGACGTCGTCCGGGGTACGCCCGTGGATGGCGGCCTCGGCCTCGGCCAGCAGGCTGAAGATGCCGACGGCGTGGCCGCGCACACCCGGCCGAAGAGGGGCGGATTCCAGGCGGCCGCGAATGTCCCGCCAATGAACGTGGTCGTGCGTGTGGCCGTTGGCGTGGCCGTGGTCATGCCCATGGTCATGGCCGTGGTGGTGCCCGCCGTCGCGCGCGCCGTGCACCTGGAAGCGCCGGCCGGTCAGCACCCCGTCGTCCGTGGCGTCCATCCGCGCGAAGATGGCTTCCGGCAGGCCCAGCGCCGCCACGGCATCGGCGACGTCCGGCCAAAGGTCCGGGCGGGCATCCAGAAGCGCTGCCGCGAACATGTCGCCCGCGACTCCCCCGACCGCATCCAGGTGGATGTTCATGATACCGGAGCATCGCTGTTGGTCCATGTCCACGACCCGCCACACGTTTGGAGAGCAAACACATGGGACAATATGGCCGAAACCAGCAACCATAGGAAGCGCGAAACCCGCCGCCGCACGCGCTGTGCAACGTCTCCCCGGCAAGAAAAAAGCGCCGGAACCACGGATGGTCCGGCGCTCGAAACTGGCATTCGGAAATATGGCTGCCCTTAGAACGGGATTTCGTCATCCAGGTCGTTGTGCTGCGGCTGCGGCGCGCGTCCGCCGCCACCACCGCCGCCGCCGCCCTGGCCGCCGCCGTAACCGCCGCGGCCGCCACCACCGTAGCCGCCACCGCCGCCACCGCCCGACTCGTAACCGCCGCCGCCGCCGTAGCCGCCGCCCTCGCCGCCTTCACGGCCGCCGCCCATGAAGTCGATCTCGGCGACGCGGACGGACATCTGCGCGCCGCGCGTGCCGTCGCGCTTCTCGTATTCGCGCAGCGTCACCTCGCCGGAGACGACCACGCCCTTGCCCTTGGTCAGGTGCGGGGCCAGCGATTCGGCGCGGCGGCCCCAGATCGAGCAGTCCACCCACTGGGTCGTCTTGCGCTCGCCGAAGCCGACGTCGTTGGCGACGCGGAAGCCCAGCACCTTCTCTCCGCTCTGGGTCGTGCGCAGTTCCGCGTCCGCACCGAGCCGCCCCGTAAAGGTCCACACGTTCATCGCTGCATCTCCTAGGCGCGAGTGTCCCGACATCCCTACCGGCCCGATCGGCCGCCCGGCGGCGGGGCGTCCAGATGTCGAGGTTTCCCGTTCGCAGGGCCGGATATGTTGCGTCCACACCCCCACTCGGGCGCATCAAGAAGCACGAGCGGGGCGGTGCGGTCAACCGCCACGGGAGCGTCATCCCCCTTGTCCGCGGGGCCACTCGCACGCCCCGCCGCCAAGAGAACACTCCGTGAACATTTTATACCAGAATGCCGGGCGCGGCGCAATCGCGCAGACGATGCCCGCCGTACGCATCGCAGGGTTCCGGCAGTGGCAATCCGCGCATGGCTCGTCCATATCTGTGCGGGCCCTCCCGGTGCCGTTCGGCCTTCCCTTCCGCACCACTTTCGGCTAAGAACACTCCATGAACAAATTCATCAGCGTCCGCGGCGCCCGCGAGCACAACCTGAAGAACGTCGACGTGGATCTGCCGCGCGACCAGCTGATCGTGATCACCGGCCTGTCCGGATCGGGCAAGTCGTCGCTGGCGTTCGACACCATCTACGCCGAGGGGCAGCGCCGCTATGTGGAGAGCCTGTCGGCCTACGCCCGGCAGTTCCTGGAACTGATGCAGAAGCCCGACGTCGAATCGATCGAGGGGCTGTCGCCCGCCATCTCGATCGAGCAGAAGACGACGTCGAAGAACCCGCGCTCCACCGTGGGCACGGTGACCGAGATCTACGACTACATGCGCCTCTTGTGGGCGCGCGTCGGCATCCCGTATTCGCCGGCCACCGGCCTGCCGATCGAAAGCCAGACGGTCAGCCAGATGGTGGACCGCATCCTGGCGATGGCGGAGGGCACGCGCCTCCTGCTGCTCGCCCCCTTCGTGCGCGGCCGCAAGGGCGAGTACAAGAAGGAGATCCAGGACCTGCGCAAGCGCGGCTTCCAGCGCGTGCGGGTCGACGGCGAGATGTACGAGATCGACGCGGTCCCAGCGCTCAACAAGAAGCTGAAGCACGACATCGAGGTGGTCGTCGACCGCATCGTGGTGCGGGACGGGCTGGGCAACCGCCTGGCCGATTCACTGGAGACGGCGCTGGCGCTGGCCGACGGCATCGTCTTCGTGGAGAACGCCGACACGCACGAACAGACGGTGTTCTCGCAGAAGTTCGCCTGCCCCGTCTCCGGCTTCACGATCCCGGAGATCGAGCCGCGGCTGTTCTCCTTCAACAACCCGTTCGGCGCCTGCCCGGCGTGCGACGGCCTGGGCTCCAAGATCTACTTCGACCCGATGCTGGTGGTCCCGGACGAACGCCTGACCCTCGCCAAGGGCGCCATCGCGCCGTGGGCCGGCTCGTCGTCGAAGTACTACGAGCAGACGCTGGTCAGCATCTGCAAGCACTTCGGCGCCCCCATGACCACCCCGTGGGAGGAGCTGCCGGAGAAGGTGCGGCAGACGATCCTGTTCGGCTCGAACGGCGCGCCGATCACCATGACCTACGACGACGGGCTGCGCAGCTACCAGACCAACAAGGCGTTCGAGGGCATCGTCAACAACCTGGAGCGCCGCTACCGCGAGACGGACAGCGCCTGGACCCGCGAGGAGCTGTCGAAGTACCAGTCGGCGCAGCCCTGCGAGACCTGCCAGGGTGCCCGCCTGAAGCCGGAGGCGCTGGCCGTCAAGGTGAACGGCCTGCACATCTCGCAGGCGGCGGAGATGTCCATCTCCGACGCCGGCCGCTGGTTCGCCGGGCTGAACGACCACCTGCGCCCGAAGGACAAGGAGATCGCCTACCGCATCCTGAAGGAGATCAACGAGCGCCTGGGCTTCCTCAACGCGGTCGGCCTCGACTACCTGACGCTGGCGCGCGGCTCCGGCTCCCTGTCGGGCGGCGAGAGCCAGCGCATTCGCCTCGCCTCGCAGATCGGCTCCGGCCTCACCGGCGTGCTCTACGTGCTGGACGAGCCGTCGATCGGCCTGCACCAGCGCGACAACGACCGCCTGCTGGCGACGCTGAAGCGCCTGCGCGACCTCGGCAACACCGTGCTGGTGGTGGAACACGACGAGGACGCCATCCGCACCGCCGACTACCTGGTCGACATGGGGCCGGGTGCCGGCCAGCACGGCGGCCGGGTGATCGCCCAGGGCATTCCGGCCGAGGTGCAGAAGAACCCGGACAGCATCACGGCGGCCTACCTGAACGGCACCCGCGGCATCCCGGTGCCGTCCGTGCGCCGCCCCGGCCACGCGGGCCAGTTCCTGGAGGTGACGGGCTGCCGCGCCAACAACCTGCAGAACGTCTCGGCGCGCGTGCCGCTGGGCACCTTCACCTGCGTCACCGGCGTGTCCGGCGGCGGCAAGTCCACGCTGGTGATCGAGACGCTGTACAAGGCGGTAGCGCGCAAGCTGATGGGAGCGCGCGAGCACCCGGCCGAGCACGACGAGATCCGCGGGCTGGAGTTCATCGACAAGGTCATCGACATCGACCAGTCGCCCATCGGCCGCACGCCGCGCTCCAACCCCGCCACCTACACCGGTGCCTTCACGCCGATCCGCGACTGGTTCGCCGGCCTGCCGGAGGCGAAGGCCCGCGGCTACGGCCCCGGACGCTTCTCCTTCAACGTCAAGGGCGGGCGCTGCGAGGCGTGCCAGGGCGACGGCGTCATCAAGATCGAGATGCACTTCCTGCCCGACGTCTACGTCACCTGCGACGTCTGCCACGGCAAGCGCTACAACCGCGAGACGCTGGAGGTCCTCTACCGCGACAAGTCGATCGCCGACGTGCTCGACATGACGGTCGAGGAAGGGGCGGAGTTCTTCAAGGCCGTGCCCTCCATCCGCGACAAGATGGAGACGCTGAAGCGCGTCGGCCTCAGCTACATCCACATCGGCCAGCCGGCGACCACGCTGTCGGGCGGCGAGGCGCAGCGCGTCAAGCTGTCGAAGGAGCTGAGCCGGCGCTCGACCGGGCGCACCCTCTACATCCTCGACGAGCCGACGACCGGCCTGCACTTCGCCGACGTGGAGAAGCTGCTGGAGGTGCTGCATGCGCTGGTCGACCAGGGCAACACGGTGCTGGTGATCGAACACAACCTGGAGGTCATCAAGACCGCCGACTGGATCATCGACCTGGGTCCGGAGGGCGGCACCGGCGGCGGCGAGATCGTCGCCGAGGGCACGCCGGAGGACGTGGCGCGGGTGGAGCGCAGCTACACCGGCCAGTATCTGGCGCCGTACCTCAAACAGCGGAGCAAGGCCCGGAAGAGGGCGTGAGGGAAACAAACGCCGCTCCCCCGCGTTGTCGCGCCATCGTCACCTTATGAGGGGGAATACGATGATGGCGCGTACCTTGACCGGCATCGCCCTGGCTTTCGGCGTCGCGCTGGCCGTGTCGGCCTGCGGTTCCGACGACACCACCCGTTCGACCAGCACGACCACGACGACGACCACGACGGCCCCGTCGGCCGGCAGTTCCACGGTCATCACCCCGGCGCCGGGCGCCGGCGCGACGACCATCGAGCGCAACACGACCACCCGCACCTACTGAGGCCCGTAAGGGCACGCACCCGCGGCCGGCCTCCCGCACCAGCGCGGAGCCGGCCGCGTCCCGCACCGGTACGATCGTCGCTATTTCCGCGCCATTGTTGCGTGCTTACGCTTCCCTCTTCCCATCCAACGGAGAAACGAGGGAGGAAACGATGAGGAAACTGTTCGCGGCCACGGCCGCTCTCCTGCTGACGGCGGCGCCCGCGCTGGCGGCCCCCGCCAAGGCCACCAAGTCCACCCAGGTCACCGAATCGGTCCGCCTGTCGGTTCCGGTCGATCAGGTGTGGCCGTCCGTCGGCCCGTTCTGCGGTTTGAGCGACTGGCACCCGGCCGTCGAGAAGTGCGAGCTGCGCCAGGACGCCAAGGGCCAGCTGCGGCTGATCACCGTCAAGGGCGGCGGCGTGATCGAGGAGCGGCTGTTGAGCGCCTCCGACACGCAGCACCGCATCACATATTCGATCCTGTCCAGCCTGCTGCCGGTGAAGGACTACACCGCCACCCTGTCCGCCACGCCGTCGGGCAAGGGAACGAAGCTGGTCTGGACGGCCAGGTTCACCCCCAACGGCGCCAGCGAGGCGGAAGCGAAGAAAGTCATCTCCGGCATCTTCACCTCCGGCTTCGACGGCCTGAAGCAGAGGCTCGGCGCCCAGTAGGGCGCCCGCGGCGCGCGCTCAGCGGCGGTGCAGCGCCTTCGTGGCGCCGCCGCTGGCGACCCACGCCATCATGCCGCCGTCCAGCACGGCGACGTCGCCGAATCCGGTGCGCTCCAGCACCTTCGCCGCCGCCACCGCGCGCGGCCCCATGCGGCAGACGATCACCACCGGCCGCTCGCCCGCATCCTCCCGCACCGCCTTGAGACTGCCCCCCAGACGGTCGAGCGGCGCCAGGACCGCACCGGCGATGTGTGCCTCGGCGAACTCCGCCTCGCTGCGCACGTCCAGCAGGAACAGCGGATCGCCACGGTCCAGACGTTCCCGCACGTCGGTCGGCGCCACGCGCTTCACGCCCGCCAGCCGCGCGCGCAGCATGGGCAGCAGCATCACCAGCGCCACCACCCCCACCAGCAGAACCATCCACACCGCGTCGCCCCAAACCGCGTCACCCATGCCACCCCCTTTGTTCAGTGTCTAACATTAATGAATACTGATGGCACATGGCAAGGGCTGCGTTCCGCCGAATGCCGCCGCCGTGCTATTATCGGCTCATGCTGAACGACGTTCGCCTGCGCGCGCTCGACACCGTCAAGCGCATCGTGTTCGACCGGCTTGCCGGACACCCCGCGCGCGTCTATCTGTTCGGCTCGTGCGCACGGGGCGACGCGCAGCGGTGGAGCGACATCGATGTGGCCATCGAACCGCTGGAGCCGCTGCCAGCGGGATTGCGGTCCGACATCGAAGAAGACCTCGAGGAAAGCACGGTGCCTTATTTCGTCGATGTGGTGGACCTGTCGACGGTGGGCTCCGAGTTCCGCGAGGATGTGAAACGCGAAGGCATCGAATGGACCCGGTAGAGCGCAAGGTCGACACGGCGGAGCAGGCGCTGCGGCGTTTCCAGGAGATCCTCGGCCACCCCGCCGACGACGTCGTGCGGGACTCCGCCATCCTGCGCTTCACCTTGTCCGTCGAAACCGCATGGAAGGCCGCCCGCGCCGTCATCGTTCATCGCAGCGGCCCGGAAAAGCTGACCTCGGCCAGCCCGAAGCCGATCGTCCGGGAGAGCCAGATCGCCGGCTTTCTGACCGAGGCGCAGGCGGAAGCGGCGCTCAAGATGATGGACGACCGCAACCTGACGATTCACACCTACGACGAGGCCAAGGCGGAAGAGCTGTTCTCCCGCCTGCCAGCGCACGCCACCCTGATCGATTCCTGGGTGCGCGCCATGCGCGCCGCCCTGGCGCGCGGCTGATCCGCAGCATTTTTCCTTTCTGGACCCCCTCATCATGACCGACACCTCTCCCCGTCCCGTCCACGTTATCGGCGGCGGCCTCGCCGGCTCGGAGGCCGCGTGGCAGCTGGCCGCGCGCGGCGTGCCCGTGGTGCTGCACGAGATGCGGCCCGTCCGCGCGACCGAGGCGCACCAGACCGACCGTCTGGCCGAACTCGTCTGCTCCAACTCGCTGCGCTCGGACGACGCCGAGTACAACGCCGTCGGCCTGCTGCACGAGGAGATGCGGCGCTGCGGCTCGCTGATCCTGCGCTGCGCCGACGCGCACAAGGTGCCGGCCGGCGGCGCGCTGGCCGTGGACCGCGACGGCTTCGCGGACGCGGTCACCGGCGAACTTGCCCAGCACCCGCTGGTCACCATCGAGCGCGGCGAGGTCGCCGGCCTGCCGCCCGAGGAGTGGGACAGCGTCGTCGTCGCCACCGGTCCCCTCACCTCGCCGTCCTTGGCCGAGGCGATCCGCGCCCTGACCGGCGAGCAATCGCTGGCCTTCTTCGACGCCATCGCGCCGATCGTCTACCGCGAGAGCGTGGACCTGTCGAAGGCGTGGTTCCAGTCCCGCTACGACAAGCCCGGCCCCGGCGGCACCGGCAAGGACTACATCAACTGCGCCTTCGAGAAGGACGAGTACCGCGCCTTCATCGACGCCCTGATCACCGGCGAGAAGGTCGACTTCAAGGAGTGGGAGAAGGACACCCCCTACTTCGAAGGCTGCCTGCCCATCGAGGTGATGGCGGAGCGCGGCGTCGACACGCTGCGCTACGGCCCCATGAAGCCGGTCGGCCTGACCAACCCGCACAGGCCGGAGCGCCGCCCCTACGCGGTGGTGCAGCTGCGCCAGGATAACGCGCTGGGCACGCTCTACAACCTCGTCGGCTTCCAGACCAAGCTGCGGCATGCCGAACAGCTGCGCATCTTCCGCATGATCCCCGGCCTGGAGAACGCCGAGTTCGCCCGCCTGGGCGGCCTGCACCGCAACACCTTCCTGAACAGCCCGCGCCTGCTGGACGGCAGCTTGCGGATGAAGGCGCTGCCGCGGCTGCGCTTCGCCGGGCAGGTGACGGGCTGCGAAGGCTATGTGGAGAGTGCCGCCGTCGGCCTGCTGGCCGGTCGGTTCACCGCCGCCGAGCGGCTGGGCCGGGGGCTCGCCGCACCGCCGCAGACCACCGCGCTGGGCGCCCTGCTGAACCACATCACCGGCGGCGCCGAGGCCGAGACGTTCCAGCCGATGAACGTCAACTTCGGCCTGTTCCCGCCGGTGGAGGAGCGCATCAAGGGCCGGGATCGAAAGCTCGCCTACACCCGCCGCGCGCTTGCCGACCTCGCCGGCTGGCTGGCGGAGGATCCGCCCGTCTGACCGCGCGGTGGCGGCCACCGTACGGTACCGTATTTGGTGCTACCACCTCGTTTACGGTTCCGTTATACCTGCTTGCGAAGATTGCTCCGCGACTGAACAATTCGAATCCTATCGGATTGCCGGCCGCGGAGTGCAGGGAGCAGGAGCGGCCTCATGGGCTTCACCAACTGGCGCATCGGCAACCGGATCTACGCCGGTTTCGGCATCGTGCAGATCCTCATCGTCGTGCTCAGCGTCATCGCCATCTTCGGCATGGACGCCATCCGCGGGTCCTTCACGCGGTTCGGCGACATGTCGGACAAGACGCTGCTTATGGACGAGCTGAAGCTGGACGTCGTCACGCTCCAGCTCCGCGCGCGGGAGTTCATGACCACCCGCACGCCCGAGGACCGCAAGCGCGCCGAGGCCGCCTACCAGACGCTGGCGAAGACCGTCGGCGACGCCCGGCGCGAGGTCACCGACCCCAAGCGCGCCGCCCTGGTGGGCGAGATCACCAGCCTGGTCGAGCAGTACCGCCAGGGCTTCCAGCGCATCGGCGACCTCGTGGCCAAGCGCAACGAGATCCTGCAGACGGTGATGAACCCGACCGGCGGAAGCATCCGCTCCAAGCTGTCGGACATCATCGACACCGCCGCCGCCACCGGCGAGCCGGAGGTCGCCGCCCGCGCCGGTCTGGTGCAGGAGGCGGTGCTGACCGCCCGCGTCCACGCCATGAAGTACCTGGAAAGCAACGCCGACGCCGAGGTCGACGAGGTGCGCCGCCAGATGGAGGAGCTGGAGACGGCCTTCCTCATGCTCGACCAGGCGATCAGCAACGAGCGGCAGCGGGAGGTGGTGACTGCGGCGGTGGCCGAGGTCGCCACCTACAAGGGCGCGTTCGAGGCGCTGGTGACGGCGATCCGCGAGCGCAACACCCTGCGCACCGACGTGCTGGACCGCACCGGCGCCGCCATCAACGAGAAGGCGGAAGCCGTCCGCCAGAGCTTCAAGGCCGACCAGGGCGCCCTGGCCGACGCCGTCGCGGACGTGGCCGACAGCTCGGAGACGCGCTCCATCATCATCGCGGTGCTGGGCGTGGCGCTCGGCATCGCCGTGGCCACCGTCATCGGCCGCGGCATCGCCCGGCCGGTCAACGCCATGACCGACGCCATGAACCGCCTCGCCCAGGGCGACCACGGCGTCGAGGTGCCGGGGCGCGGCCGCGGCGACGAGATCGGCTCCATGGCCGGTGCCGTCCAGGTCTTCAAGGAGAACGCCCAGGCCGTCGAGCGCATGCGCGACGAGCAGAAGGCCGCCGAGGCGCGGGCGGAGGAGGAGAAACGCCGCTCCCTCAACGACCTCGCCAACCGCTTCGAGGCCAGCGTGCGCACGGTGGTGGAGAGCGTCACCACCGCCGCCACGCAGCTGGAGGGCAACGCCCAGCGCCTGTCCTCCACCGCCGAGCAGAGCCGCGCCCAGGCGGCCAACGTCGCCTCCTCCGCCCAGCAGACGGCGGCCAACGTGCAGACGGTCGCGGCGTCGGCCGAGGAGATGACCAGCTCGATCGGCGAGATCACCCGTCAGGTCGGCCAGAGCGCCGCCATCGCCCAGCGCGCGCATCAGCGGGCCGAGACCACCAACACGACGATCCAGTCGCTGGCCGAGCAGGCCAAGGGCATCGGCGACGTGGTCAGCCTGATCAACGACATCGCCAGCCAGACCAACCTGCTGGCCCTCAACGCCACCATCGAGGCCGCCCGCGCCGGCGAGGCCGGCAAGGGCTTCGCCGTCGTCGCCTCCGAGGTCAAGAGCCTCGCCACCCAGACGGCGAAGGCCACCGAGGAGATCAGCCAGCAGATCGGCGCCATGCAGGGCGCCACCAGCAGCGCCGTCGAGGCGATCGTCGAGATCACCCGCACCATCGCCGAGATCA
>NZ_DASPMG010000272.1:0-14527 GCF_035627195.1 Azospirillum sp. | reverse complement strand
TTCGGGTCGCGCGGATCGCGAACCTCTCGGAAAATCTCAATGAGCGACTGCATCGCGCGTCTCCTGAAGGAAAAGGCCACTTCGGTCTCTTCCTTCAGGTCAACAGGCGGAGAGCGCTTTACTCAGATGCGATAGCCCTCTCCCGCGAGGGGAGAGGGGCTTGAAGAGCCGCTCAGTTCCGCCCCGTCTCCGGCCGCGTGTTGCCCTTGCCGTAGCCGGACAGCCGCCCTTCGTTGCCCTTGGCCTTGTTGTCGGCGTTTTCCGCGGCCGCCTCGCGGCCGTGCGCGGCGTGGCTGCCGGTGCCGGTGGGCGACTGGTTGCCCTGGCTGGGGTTCGCCGCCTGCTGCCCACCCTTGCCGATGTCGTCCTGGTTTCCGATGTCGTCCCGGTCGATGTTGCGCTTGTTGTCGCTCATGGTGGCCCTCCTGGGGTTCCGGGTCCCCGTGCCAACAGGATGACGGGATGGCGGTTCCGCCCCCTCGACTCTCCGCGCCGGTTCCGCCAAGTTAGCGTCCCAAAGAAGGGACGAGACCATGACCGACCAGACCGCCGCCGCCGACGCCGCCACTGCCGCCGACGCCGCCACTGCCGCCGACGCCGCCTCCCCCACCGCGCCCGTGGCGGACGGGAGCCCGCTGTACCTGGTGGACGGGTCGGGGTTCATCTTCCGCGCCTTCCACGCCATCCCCATCCTGACGCGGCCCGACGGCACGCCGGTGAACGCGGTGATGGGCTACGCCAACATGCTGATGAAGCTGCTGGCCGACCTGCACGCGGATTCGGTCGCCGTGGTCTTCGATTCCAAGCGCGAGAACTTCCGCAACGAATTCTACCCCGACTACAAGGCGCACCGCCCCGAACCGCCGGAAGAACTCAAGCCCCAGTTCGCCCTGATCCGCGAAGCGACGGAGGCCTTCTGCCTGCCCTGCCTGGAGCTGGAGGGGTACGAGGCCGACGACCTGATCGCCACCTACGCCCGCCTCGCCAACGCGGCCGGACGCGAGGTCACCATCGTGTCCTCCGACAAGGACCTGATGCAGCTGGTGCGCCCCGGCGTGCGCATGTTCGACCCGCTGAAGAACAAGATGATCGCCGAGGCCGAGGTGCTGGAGAAGTTCGGCGTGCCGCCGGAGAAGGTGGTCGACGTGCAGGCGCTGGCCGGCGACAGCGTCGACAACGTCCCCGGCGTGCCCGGCATCGGCGTGAAGACCGCCGCCCAGCTGATCCTGGAGTACGGCGACCTGGAAACCCTGCTGGCCCGCGCTGGCGAGATCAAGCAGCCCGCCCGCCGCCAGAAGCTGATCGACTTCGCCGAGCAGGCCCGCGTCTCCAAGCGCCTCGTCCGGCTGGAAGACCACGTCCCGGTTCCCAAGCCCATGGAGGAGCTGAAGGTCCGCGAGCCCGACCACGAGAAGCTGGTCAATTTCCTGCGCGCCCAGGGCTTCCGTTCCATCGTCACGCGGCTGGAGAACGAGCTGCATAAGGACGGCAAGCTGACGGACGGCGCGGCCGCTTCCGCCCCCTCCCCATCCCTCCCCCGCTCTGCGGGAGAGGGGGCCGCCGTCCCCTCCCCTGCGCCAGCGGGGGAGGGTCAGGGTGGGGGCGAGAGTCCCGCCGAACGCACCGCCCGCCCCCGCCCCACCTTCGACGGCGTGGAGAAGCGCTACGAACTGGTGCAGGACGCCGAAGCCCTGAAAATCTGGGTGCGACGCGCGCTGGAAGGCGGCGTGCTGGCGGTGGACACGGAGACGGACTCGCTCACCCCCGCCACCGCCAAGCTGGTCGGCATCTCGCTCAGCACCGAGCCGGGGCTGGCCTGCTACGTCCCCGTCGGCCACGTCGACCCGCACGGTGCCGGCCAGCTGGCGCTGGGCGGTGCCGAGCCGACGCAGCTGACGCCCGGCGAGGCCATCGCCATCCTGAAGGACGTGCTGGAAGACGGTTCAGTCCTCAAGGTCGGCCACAATTTCAAGTTCGACTGGCAGCTGTTCGCCCGGTACGGCGTCCGCGTGGCGCCGGTGGACGACACCATGCTGATGTCCTACGCGCTGGAAGGCGCCTCGCACGGCCACGGCATGGACGAACTGGCGGACCTGCTGCTGGGCATCACCACCATCAAGTACGACGAGGTCACCGGCACCGGCAAGCAGCGCATCACCTTCGACCGGGTGGAGCTGGACAAGGCCCGCGACTACGCGGCCGAGGACGCCGACGTCACCCTGCGCCTGTGGCAGGTGGTGAAGCCCCGGCTGCTCGACGCCCGCATGCTGACCGTCTACGAGACGCTGGAGCGCCCGCTGGTCCCGGTGGTGGCGGACATGGAGCTGGCCGGCGTGCGCATCGACCGCGCGGAACTCCGCCGCCTGTCGCAGGACTTCGCCGAGCGCCTGATCCAGATCGAGGCGGAGATCCACAAGCTGGCCCCCCGCCCCTTCAACGTCGGCTCGCCCAAGCAGCTGGGCGAGATCCTGTTCGACGCGATGGGCCTGACCGGCGGCAAGAAGGGCAAGACCGGCGCCTATTCCACCGACTCCAGCGTGCTGGAGGGGTTGGCCGAGCAGGGCCACGACATCGCCCAGCGCGTGCTGGACTGGCGCCAGCTGGCCAAGCTGAAGAGCACCTACACCGACGCGCTTCAGGAGCAGGCGGATGCCAATGACCGCATCCACACCAGCTTCTCCATGGCGCTGACCAACACCGGCCGCCTCAGCTCCACCGACCCCAACCTGCAGAACATCCCCGTGCGCAACGAGGAGGGGCGCAAGATCCGCCGCGCCTTCGTGGCCGAGCCGGGCAACAAGCTGCTGTCGGTGGACTATTCGCAGATCGAGCTACGGCTGGTCGCCGAGATGGCCGGGATCGAGGCGCTGAAGGCCGCCTTCCGCGACGGCGTCGACGTGCACGCCATGACCGCCAGCCAGGTCTTCGGCGTGCCCATGGAGCAGATGACGTCGGAGATCCGCCGCAAGGCCAAGGCGATCAACTTCGGCATCATCTACGGCATCTCCGGCTTCGGCCTGGGCCGCCAGCTGGGCATCCTGCCGGGCGAGGCGAACGCCTTCATCAAGGCCTACCTGGAGCGCTTCCACGAGCTGAAGAGCTGGATGGAGGAGACCAAGGTCTTCGCGCGCAAGCACGGCTATGTCTGCACGCTGTTCGGCCGCCGCTGCTTCATCCCCGGCATCCACGACAAGAACGCCGCGCGGCGCGCCTTTGCCGAGCGGCAGGCCATCAACGCCCCCATCCAGGGCACCGCGGCCGACGTGATGCGCCGCGCCATGGCCCGCGTGCCGGCGGCGCTGGCGGCGGCCGGCAACCCGGCGCGCATGCTCCTCCAGGTGCACGACGAACTGCTGTTCGAGGTCCCCGCCGCCGAGGCCGAGGCCGCCGCACGGATCGTGCGCGAGGTGATGGAGGGTGCCGCCAGCTTCGGCGTGCCCCTGGTCGCCGAAGCCGGCATCGGCGACAGCTGGGCCGAGGCGCACTGACGCGAGGAGAAGCCCCTCCCCCGTTAAGGGGGAGGGGCTTTGTCCGTCACGCCGGCAGCGGCACCCCGTGCCGGGTCAACGCCGTGGTCTGCCGCTGTTCCAGCGCCGTGACGTCGAAGTCTTTGATCAGGTCCTGGAACAGCCGGTACCAGTTCACCTCGGCCTTCAGGTGCAGGAAGACGCTGCCCAGGCCGATGGCCGCGCGGTCCATGAAGACGAACTCGCGCGGGACCTCGACGCCGCCGACGCGCCGCAGCTGGGCGTGCACCTTCTCCGCCGTCTCGCGGCCGTAGTGGCCGGCGTTGGTCTCCTCGATCTTGCGGGTGCGGTCGTCCATGATGGGGGCGTAGACGAAGCGCGCCCAGATGTTCAGCACCGACACCAGCTCCTTCGACGGGTTGGCGAAGCCCCAGGTGCGGTAGGCCTCGACCGCCGCCTCCTCGTCCTCGGCCCGCAGCGCGTTGTACAGGTCGATCACACCCTTGACGAAGCTGGGGTGGAACACGCGGATGCAGCCGAAATCCAGCAGGTTGATGGAGCCGTCCGGGCGCACCGTGTAGTTCCCCAGGTGCGGGTCGCCGTGGATGACGCCGTAGTAGTAGAAGGGCACGTACCACGCCCGGAACATGTTCATCGCCAGTTCGTTGCGCTGCTCCGGATGGTCGGCGACGTGGTCGAGGATGCGGCGGCCCTCCACCCACTCCAGCGTCAGCAGGCGCTTGGTGGACAGCTCCGGCACCACGGCGGGCACGTGCACGCCGGGCGTGTCGGCCAGCATGGCGCGGTACAGCGACGCGTGGCGCGATTCCAGCTCATAGTCCAGCTCCTCCCGCAGGCGGGCGGAAATCTCCTGGTGGATCTTGGTGGTGGAGATGGCGCTGTCCGAGCGCTCGAACAGCGCGAAGATCAGCCGCAGCTGGCGCAGGTCCGCCTCCACGGCCGACGCCATGTCGGGGTATTGCAGCTTGCAGGCCAGCCGCCGGTCGTCCAGCCCGACCGCCTTATGCACCTGCCCCAGCGAGGCCGCCGCCGCGGCCGCGCGCTCGAAGCTGCGGAACTTCGCCTGCCACGTGGGGCCCAGCTCCGCGGCCATGCGGCGCTTGACGAAGGGCCAGCCCATGGACGGCGCGTCGGCCTGCAGCTGCGACAGCTCGGCCACGTACTCGCGCGGCAGGGCGTCGGGGATGGTGGACAGGAGCTGCGCCACCTTCATCAGCGGCCCCTTGAGGCCGCCGAGTGCCGCGCGCAGCTCGGCCGCGTGGCGCTCGCGCTCCAGCGGGATGCCCAGCACGCGTTCCCCGGCGAAACGGGCGGCAAGGCCGCCCACGGCGGTGCCGACCCGCGCATACCGCGCCAGCCGGCCGCCCAATCGGTTCTCTTCGGTGTTCGACATGCCGTTCAGGTGGGGCGGCAAGGACCGCCCGACCAGGGGCACCTGCCGATCGGTCAGGCGGCCGGAGCGGCGATGCGGGCCTTCAGGATCCGGCGGACCTGGCGCAGCAGCGGGCTGCGGTCGACGGCGAAGCGGAACAGAGACACCAGGGCCGGAACGCAGTTCAGCACCTGCCGGACCGAATAGGCCAGGATCCGTGTCATCGGCCAGCGACCGCGGTACACCCGGTAATAGAAGATCGAGTACTCGAGCATGATGCGCCACTTCGGGAAACCGGGCAGGTCCAGATAGGCGCGGCTGCGTTCGGCGGTGGGGCGGATGCGACTGGGGTCGAACAGGTTCATCTCGCGCGCCATCCGGTACAGGTCGGTGCCGGGATAGGGGTAGAAGATCGAGAGGAACAAGTCGGCGGGCTGGCAGTCGCGGGCGACGGCCGCGGTTTCCGCGAACTCGGCCGGCGTCTCGGTCGGCAGGCCCAGCAGCACGAAGAGGTGCACGTTGATGCCGTGCCGGCGCGCCGCCTGGCAGAAGGCGATGATGTCCGCGTTGGTGTATCGGGGGCGCTTCAGGATCTCGTTGCGGATGCGCTCCGACCCGGATTCCAGCCCGATGTTGACGGACGTGATGTTGCCACGCGCGAGCGCGGCCAAGAAGCGTTCCAGTTCCTGCGCGTCGGACACCAGCCGCGTGGTGACGCTCAGGTTGGTGCCGAAGCGGACCGGCCGCTCCCGGCCAGCGTTGAAGGCTGCCAGGCGCTCGCTCAACTCCATGGCGTAGCGCGGGATGGCGCCGATCGTCTCGACTTCCAGATAGACGTACTCCAGTTCCGGGAGGGCGGCGGCCAACTGCTCGATCTCGGCCATCACGTTGTCCGGCGAGCGAAAGCGCACGAACTTCCCGGTCGTCACCGACTTCAGCGCGTGATTGGAGCAGTAGGTGCACAGGAACGGACAGCCGCGCCCCAGCACGATCACCGACGACCGGTCAGGGTTGTTCACCCATCGGCTCCAGTGGTCGCGGTTGACGAAGGGGAGGGAATCGAGGTCGGCATAGAAGGGAACGGGCGGCGTCTTTTCGATCTCGCCGGTTTCCAGGTCCTTGACCCACAGGCCCGGAATGCCGGTCGGGCGCCGGCCCGCGGCCAGCGCGTCGGCGTAGGCCACGACCGCCTGATCGCCTTCGCCCACGCAGATCGTGTCGATCCAGGGGGAGGCGATAGCCGCTTCCGACGCCAGCGTGGCGTGATGCCCACCCAGGATCGTGTGGAGGGCCGGCGAGCGCTGCTTGAGCAGCTTGGCGAACCGTTCGATGATCGGGAACTGCGTGCTCACCGCCGTGCATGCCGCCACTTCGGCCCCGAACCGGACGAGAATGTCGTCAGCCACCGCCGAAAGATCGCTGCCGGGGCAGATGACCCAGCATTCCACGGTGTGGCCTGCGCGCTCCAGCACCGCCGCGATCATGCTCAGCCCGAACGGAAAGTAGTTCCAGTGCGGCAACGGCCGCACGACGGACGTGTAGCTTTCAAGCGAGTAGATGCAAGCGATGCGCATGGGGTAACCCTCTTTCCTCTCCGGCAAGCCATCCTATCCCCCCTTGGCGTCGCAAAGAGGGAAAAATTTTGGGGCAGGCGCCGGCTCCTTTTTCCGGGGTTGCCGAGTTGACCGCCGGCCGCTGCTTGGGCAGGGTGCCCCGACTGAACCGGCAGGGGGCATCATGAAGCGCGTGTTGGTGGGTGTGGCGGCAGGGATGGCGACGGGTCTGCTGGCGGCCGGCGGAACCGGAGCGGCCGAACAGGGCTGGTACCTGCGCGCCGACCTGTCGCACGACTGGTCGCGCCCGGGCGACTTCCACGACTGGGACTGCGGCGGCACCGACCCGACGCGGGTGCCGCTCTACGGCTGCGCCACCCACGGCTCGGGCGACTTCAAGGGCAGCGTCGGGTTCGGGGCCGGCGTGGGCTACCGCGTGGCGCCCATGCTGCGCTTCGACGCCACCGTCACCTACCGCCCCGGCTGGCGGTTCGAGGGCGAGTCCGGCTTCCTGCTGGCCGGCGACGAGCCGCTGCGCGCCAAGGCCCGCACCCTGACCGGCATGATCAACGGCTACATCGACCTCGGGCGGTGGAGTGTGTTCGAGCCGTATGTCGGCGGCGGCTTCGGCCTGTCCTACAACCGGGTGGAGGGGATGGAGCTGTCCTTCCCCACGCTGGACCAGCGCGTGTGGACGCCGTCGGGCTGGCACACCTCGCTGGCGTGGCAGTTGACGGCGGGCACGGGGATCGTGCTGGGCGACGGTCTGGTGCTGGACGTGGCCTACCGCTTCATGGATCTGGGCCGCATGCAGACCCACGCCGGCGAGGCCCCCCGCCTGCGCCGCGGCGCCTGGCGCATCCTGAACATCGACGGCACCGAAGCGCGCCTGCGCGCGCACGGCGTGCAGGTGGGCCTGCGCTACGCGTTCTGAGGCGGGATACGTAGGTTGGGTTGAGCACCAGCGAAAACCCAACGCACCCGCGACGCACGGACGTTGGGTTTGCGGCTGCGCCTTAACCCAATCTACCGCCCAACTGGTCCCGCCATTCGCGGATCAGCGGCGTGCTGTCGGAGAGAACGCCGTACTTGGCGGCCAACTCGTCCTGCTCCCGCCGCAATTCCTCGACCAGCGCCGCGCGCTCCGGCCGGACGGCGGCGGCGAGGATGGCGCCGGCTTCCTCTTCCAGGGAGCGGCCGTTGCGCGTCGCGCGCTCGACCAGCGATGCCAGCACCGCGTCGTCCACTTCGGCCGTGACGCTCTTGCCCATGGGATCCTCCCGCGCTCCGTGGTGAACTATAGCCCCTCCGCCCCCGGCCTTCCACCGTCCCCCGAACGGCGCATCGGGAACTTTTCCCGCGCGCCAGTCACAAACGGGGTAGAGAGGCAATTCCCAACCTGAGAGAAGCATGATGATGAAGCGGATCCTGATGCCCCTGCTGCTGGCCCTGGGCATGATGTCCACGTCGCTGCCCGCCGCTGCCCAATGGCCGGACCGGGAGGACACCACGATCTACACGGCCATATACAACCACGAATGGCAATACTCGCTCTGGCCGTCCCACCGGGATCTGCCCCTGGGCTGGAACTCGGCCGGGTTCCAGGGGCTGAAGGCGGACGTGCTGGCCTTCATCGAGCGGGTGTGGACCGACATGCGGCCCCTGTCGCTGCGCCGGGTCATGGACCCGATGGACCGCTGCATCCTCGCCAACCAGCCCCCGCACCAGTGCCAGTCCTGACCGCCCCTACCCTTCCCCCCGCACGCGGCGGGTCCAGGCGAGCAGCGCGTCCAGCAGGTCGGTGACCTTGGCGCGCACCGCCTCGTCCTTCAGGGTGCCGTTCTTCTCGAAGGCCTCGGCGATGCGGACCAGGACCTCCGGCTTGTTCAGCGGGTGCATGTCCAGGGACATGCAGACCTGGCGCAAATGGTACTGGCTGCGCGCGGTGCCCAGCCCGCCGCCCGCCCCCATGATGGCCACCGGCTTGCCGGCAAACGGCTGGGCGGGCGGGCGCGAGGCCCAGTCGATGGCGTTCTTCAGCACGCCGGGGATGGAGTAGTTGTACTCCGGCGTCACGATCAGCAGCGCGTCGGCGGCGCGGATCTGGTCGCGGAACTGCTGCACGGATTCCGGCAGCCCCTCCGCCTCCACGTCGCCGTTGTAGAGCGGGATAGAGGCGAGGTCGAAGGACTGCAAATCCATGTCCTTCGGCGCCACCTCCCCGGCAAGGCGCAGCAGCGCGCGGTTGAACGACCCTTTGCGCAGGGACCCGGCGAAGGCCAGGACGCGGAGCGACGCCATGCGGAACCATCCTCTTCCGGTTGTCTCCTGAAAAGGAATGGCGCGAAACCCGCCGCCGACAAGGGGCCGGCGGGAGGGAGGATGCCCCCGCGGAAAATCCGGGAACTTCCGCCCCGCCCCGGACACCAAGGGAGGACGGCACATCCCCACCAAAAAAGGACCATCGACATGCCCGTGCCGAAAAGCGTGGCACTTCTCCTGGCCGCCCTTGCCCTGCCGCTGCTCGCCGCACCCTCCGGCGCGCAGGAGGTCAACGGCTGCGACCTGACCGCCCGCCGCGTGGTCTGTCCCAACGCCAAGCTGAACGGCGTCCACTTGAGCGACCTGGACCTGACCGGAGCCGACTTGCGTCAGGCCGACCTGAGCGGCGCAGCGCTGAGCGGCGTCACCCTGAGGTCCGCCAATCTGGCGGGCGCCAACCTGACCGGAGCCCTGGTGTCGGAATCGGACTGGAGCGGCGTCAACCTGGTCGGCGCCACCCTGAAGGAGGCCAGACTGAACTTCGTCGTCCTGGTCGGGGCCAATCTGGCCGGTGCCGACCTGTCGTCCGCCGTCGTGTACCATTGCAGCCTGCAGGGCGCCAACCTCACCGGGATCAAGCCCCGCTTCGTCCGGGTGACCAGCAGCCGATGGACGGACGGCAACGTGTGCAACACGACCTGGAACTCCTCGATGGGCGTCCCCTGTTCGCGCTGAACGCGGCCGTCCCGTGCCCCCTCGGACGCCCCGGCTTCAGCCGCCCTGGCTGCGGATCCAGGCGGCGGTGGCGGCATCCATCGTGTTCTTGTGGTTGATGAACCACTCCGGCACCGCCTCGCGCGCGTAGCCGCGGGCCAGCATCAGGTTGCCGGCGGCCAGCCGCTTCTCGATGCCTTCCAGCTCCAGGCGCACGCGGTTGTGCTCGTGCTTGTGGATGGGGGCCGGCGGGAAGCCGTACTGGTCCATCAGCGCCTCCTCGCGGGCGAGGTGGTCGCGCAGGTGCTGGGCGAACGCGGCGAACAGGGCCGGGAAGGCGGCGTCGTCGGCCGCGTTCACCTCGGCCAGCAGCTCCACCGTCTCCTTGTGGTCGGCGTCGATGATCGCGTTGCCGACCTCCAGGGACGCGTCCCAGGCGAGCGGGATGAGGGTGGTCATAGAACCTCCGGAGTAGAATCTGGAGGGACAATAACCACCCTTGAACTAGGGCTACTTGATCTTCATCAAGAATGTCAGCCGGAAGGATCTCAGCCGGCCGCCTCCAGCTCGTCGACGAAGCCGCGGATGACGCCCAGCCCCTTCTGCCAGAAGGCCGGGTCGCCGGCGTCCAGGCCAAAGGGGGCCAGCAGTTCCTTGTGGCGCAGCGTGCCGCCGGCCTGCAGCATGGCCAGGTACTTCTCCGCGAAGCCCTTCTCCGCGTCCTGGTACACGGCGTAGAGCGAGTTCACCAGGCAGTCGCCGAACGCGTAGGCGTAGACGTAGAAGGGCGAGTGGATGAAGTGCGGGATGTAGGCCCAGTAGTTGGCGTAGCCCTCGTCGAAGCGCAGCGCCGGCCCCAGGCTTTCCGTCTGCACGGCCATCCAGATCTCGCCCAGCCGTTCGGGCGTCAGTTCGCCCTCGCGGCGCTCGTCGTGGACGCGCGTTTCGAAGTCGAAGAAGGCGATCTGGCGGACCACCGTGTTCAGCATGTCCTCGACCTTGGTCGCCAGCATGATCTTGCGGCGCTTGGGATCGGTCTCGGACTCCAGGAGCGCGCGGAAGGTCAGCATCTCGCCGAACACCGACGCCGTCTCGGCCAATGTGAGCGGCGTGTCGGACAGCAGGTGCCCCTGGCGCCCGGCCAGGATCTGGTGCACGCCGTGCCCCAGCTCGTGCGCCAGCGTCATCACGTCGCGCGTCTTGCCCTGGTAGTTGACCAGCAGGTAGGGGTGGACGCTGGGCACCGTCGGGTGGGCGAAGGCGCCCGGCGCCTTGCCCGGCCGCACCGGCGCGTCGATCCAGGCGTTGTCGAAGAAGCGCTTGCCGTGGGACGCCAGCTCCGGCGAGAAGCGGCCGTAGGCGCCCAGCACGAGGTCGCGCGCCTCGCCCCACGGGATGGTGCGGTCGGCGTCGTCGGGCAGCGGCGCGTTGCGGTCGAAATAGTCCAGCTGCTCCTGCCCGAACCACTGCGCCTTCATCCGGTAATAGCGGTGCGACAGGTCCGGGTACGCCGTCTTGACGGCGGAGCGCAGCGCCTCCACCACCTCGTCCTCGACACGGTTGGACAGGTTGCGCGACGACACGGGGCGGGCGTAGTTGCGCCACTTGTCCTCGATCTCCTTGTCCTTGGCCAGCGTGTTGGTGACCAGCGCGAACAGGCGGATGTTGTCGCCCAGCACCTTGCCCACCACTTCGCCCGCCTCCTTGCGCACGGCGCGGTCGCGGTCGGACAGCTTGTTCAGCGCCTCGGCACAGGTCAGGTCCTTGCCGCCGATGGGGAAGCGCAGGCCGGCGATCGTCTCGTCGAACAGGCGGTTCCAGGCGGCGCGGCCGGCCACGTGCTTCTCGTGCAGCAGCCGCTCCAGCTCGTCGGACAGCTGGTGCTCGCGGTACAGCCGCACGTCGCGCAGCCAGGGCCCCCAGTGCGAGAGATCCTTGGAGGCCTTCAGCGCCGCCTGCAGCGCGCCCTCCTCGATGCGGTTGATCTCCAGGGTGAAGAAGACGAGGTTGGTGGAGATGCCGTTCACCCGCTCCTGCGCGGACTGGTAGAACTTGCCGATGGCCGGGTCCGCCATGTTGCCGGAATAGACCAGCCCGGCGTAGGACATGACGCGGGACAGCACCTCGTCGATGCGCTCGTACTCCTTGATGGCGGCGGCCAGCGCGTTGCCGTCCAGCGCCGCGACCTTGCCGGAATAACGCTGGTGGAAGGCGCGGGCGGCCTCCTCCATGCGCTCCAGGTCCGCCTTCAGCTCGGCCGCGTCCATGGCCGGGTAGAGGTCGCGCAGGTCCCATTCGGGCAGCGCGCCCAGGGGATGTTCGGCAGAGCTTTCGGCGGCGGCGCTGCGGGTCATCAACTCTCTCCCTTCGGTGGTTCCTCCGATATATGGCGCCGCCACGGCGATGGGAACCCTGAAGGGTCCTTCAGCCCCCACCGTCCTGCGCGCGGCGGATGGCGGCGTCGACGCACTGCAGGTGCAGCTTGCGCCGCGCCAGGGACCGGGCGCGGACCTCGTCGGGGTCGGTGGTGGGCATCGCCTCGATCTTGCAGCCGCGCCAGCCGTTGGCGTCCAGCGCGCGGGCGACCTCGGCGTAGCCGAAATAGCCCTTCTCCGGCTGCTCCCACGGCGCCTTCAAGTCGATGCGGCGCAGCACGAAGCGGTTGGACTGGCTGCTGGCGCCCACGTTGGTCAGGCGCGCGACGATCAGCCGCTCGCCGTTCGGCTGAACGACGGCGAGGATCGGGCGGATGCCGGAGTAGGAGACGTCGGAGGACATGCCCCATGCTTACCCGCTGAAGGGGCATGCTGGCGAGCATGAAGGTTGGCGCACGAGCCTCGGCACCCCCCTACGCCGCCAGGATCGTGATGTCGGACGCGGCGAGCGTGCGGACGTTCAGCGTGGCGATCGCCACCGCGGCCCCCGCCCCCGACCCGTCGGCGTCGAACGACAGCACCCCGGTCGTGGTGTTGAAGACGAACCAGTCGTCGCCGTCCGCCGCCGCGTCCAGAGCGAAGTTGGACGCCGACAACACCCCCGCCGGCAGGTTCCCGAAGTTCGGGCCGACCACCGCGATCCGGTCCTCGCCCGCCGTGAAGTCGAGGATGGTGTCGCCGCCCTCCGCCCGCGCGCCGTAGCGGAACACGTCGGCGCCCGCCCCGCCGGCCAGCGTGTCCGCCCCGAGGCCGCCGGCCAGCACGTCGTCCCCCTCCGCGCCGGAGAGCACGTCCCCGTCCTGGCCGCCGAACAGCGTGTCCAGGCCCACCCCGCCGTTAAGCGTGTCGGCGCCCTGGTTGCCGTACAGCGCGTCGTCCCCGGCGTTGCCGTGGAGCAGGTCGGCGCCCTCGCCGCCGGACACCCCGTCGTCGCCCTGGCCGCCGAACAGCGTGTCGTTGCCCAGATTGCCGACGAGCGCATCGGCACTCTGGTTGCCGAACAGCACGTCGTCGCCCTGGCCGCCGAACAGGGTGTCCACGGCCTCGCCGCCTTGCAGCGTGTCGGCCCCCTCGTTGCCGTAGACCAGGTCGGCCCCGTCCCCGCCCAGCAGGCTGTCGTCGCCCTGCGCGCCGATCAGCGTGTCGGCCCCGGCACCCCCCTCGATCGTGTCGGCGCCGCTGCCGCCCGTCAGCAGGTCGGGCCCGCTGGTCGGCCCGCTGCTGCCACTGCCACCGCCGCCGTCGTTGCTGGGAGGGGCTGGCGGCAGCACGTCGGTGAGCGTCACGTCGTTGCCGGTGTCGCCGGCGTAGCTGATCCGGTAGGTGCGGCCGCCGCTCGTGAAGGTGGCGCTCTCGGCGAGGCCGGCGAAGGTGCCGGTCACCGCGTCGTTGCCGTCGTTGGCGATCAGCGTGAAGGTCTGCCCCAGCGACGAGGTGAAGCCGAACACCGTCGACAGCGTGGCACCGGTCACGTCCACGGTGCCGGTGACGGCGATCTGGTCGTGCTGGGTGCCGGCGGTGGCGCCGTCGATCTCGAAGACCGCGGTCGCCCCGGCGTCGAGGTCGAGGTTGCCCGTGGTGATCCGGCCCGGGCTGTTGCCGGGTGCAATTTGGCCCCCACTGGCCACGCCGACCGCCGCCGAGACGCTGCCGGAGCCGCCGAGCGTGCCGCCGCTCTGCACCGTCACCGCGGAATCCAGCGTGCCGTCGACCCGCAGCGTGCCGGCGCCGACCGTGGTCGCCCCGGTGTAGCTGCTGGCCCCGGACAGGACGAGCGTGCCCGCCCCCTCCTTGGTCAGCGTTCCGGTGCCCGTGGCGATCGCGCCGGACAGGGTGACGTCGCCGGCACCGCCGACGGTCAGGGCGTTGCCGGCCCCGGAGACGTCGCCGCTCAGCGTCAGCGCCGACCCCGTGTCGGCCTCGATGCGGGCGGCCGATCCCAGCGTGATGGCGCCGCCGAAGCTGTTGGTGCCGGACACGTTGCGCAGCGCGCCGCCGCTGCCGCCGACACCGTCGCCGTTCAGCGTCAGCGCCTCCGTTCCGACCGTGATGCCGCCCTGGAGCTGGAGCACCGCGCCGGAGGTGACGGAGGTTCCCCCGGCGGTCGTGCCGAGCGCGCCGGCGTTGCGGATGTTGAGCACGCCGGCAGCGACGGAGACGCTGCCGGTGAAGTTGCCGTTGCTGCCGGACAGGACGAGCGTGCCGTCGCCCGCCTTGGCCAGCGCGCCGTCGCCGGCCAACGCGTCGCCGTCGGACACCGTGCGCGTGTTTCCGGTCCCGACGCTCAGGGTGGTTGTCGCGGTCCCGTGCAGGAACATGACCTTGCCTTGCGCCTGGCCCGTCCCGGGGGATCCGCCGGCGCCGCCCGACCCGCCGGTGACGCTGTAGGTGCCGGTGAAGTCGCTGTCGGTGATGGTGAGCGAACCGCCCTCGCGGACGAACACGGCGCCGCCGAGGGCCGCGCCACCACCACCGGCGGTGCCGCCGCCGCCGCCGAAGGTGCCGGCCGCCCCACCCGTTTCACCGCCGCCGCCGCCAGCTCCGAAGCCGCCCGCGCCGCCGGTCCGGCTGACAATGGTGTTGCCGCCCCCGCCGCCGCCGAAGCTACCGGCGCCGCTATCGCCAACACTACCGGCTCCACCCCCACCACCGAACACACCGCCAGCGCCGCCGCTGCCGTAGCCGCCGCCGCCGCCGCCGCCA
>NZ_DASPMG010000271.1:0-40382 GCF_035627195.1 Azospirillum sp. | reverse complement strand
CCGCCGCGGCGCAGGCGCCGCAGGATCCTGCCGACGCGGCTGCGCAGCTGGCGCGCCTGCGCGTCGATGGCGCGGTGGATGCCGTCGCGGCCCAGCGCGAACCAGTTCATCGGCTGCTCGGCGTTGGACAGCAGCGGCTTGTGGCCGGCGGCGGTGGACATGAAGTCGTAGCAGCGCTCTCCGCGCGCCAGCGCGTCCTCGATCGCCAGCACGTGGCTGACGAGGCCGGGCTTGAAGCGGTTGTCGCTCTCGAAGGCGAAGCCGCCCTGGTAGTTCAGCACCCGCCCCCGGCTGACGAAGTTGTAGAGGAAGCCGATGGGCTCCCCGGCCGCCGTGATCCGGCACAGCCGGACGGAGCCGTCGGGCACCCCGGTGCGGATCAACCGCTCGTGAAAGGGGCGGAAGGCCGGGTTGTCGAAGGCGCCGGACTCGCCGCGCGCCTTCCAGCGCGCCTGGTGAAGCACTTCCAGCGCGTCGAAGTCGGCCAGCGCCTCCTCCACCGTGGCGGCCACGCGGAACTCCAGCGGCCCGCGGTCGGCGTACAGGCGCAACGCCCGCTTGACGGCGGAGCGCGTGCTGCGTCCCAGCGTGGCGAGGTAGTCGCCGCCCTGCCGCCGCACGAGGTCGAGGTCGACCCACTGCACGCAGTCGGCCGTGCGCACGTCCAGCGCGTGCCCGCCGGCGGCGGCGGCCCGGCGCACCGCGCGTTCGTTGACGGCGTCGAGACCGCCCAGCATCAGCTCGTCCCGTTGCGTCACGCGGGCGGCCAGCCACGCGAAGCAGGCGTCGGTCACCGCCTCCGCACAGCCGGCGTCGGCGAGGATGCCGTTGTACTCGACGAACAGCCGGTCAAAGACGCGGTCGCCCGTTTCGTGCAGCAGCCAGTGCCGCTGCGGCAGCAGGCCGAAGCGCCAGCGCGCGCGCCGGCACAGCACGGCCAGCCCGACGACGCGCCCGCCGCGGCGCGCGGTCAGCAGGTGGGCCCGCGTGCCGGGCGGCAGGTGCCGCAGCCAGTTGCCGACCCACAGCCAGGACAGGAAGAAGGAGCCGTCGGCGCGCCGTTCCAGGTCGGTCCAGGTGCGTTCCAGCGCGTCGACGGGGGGCAACGGGACCAGGTCGACGTCGATCGCGTCGGTGGCGCTGACGGCGTGCGGCTCCGCAGGCATGCGGCGGTCTCCTCCGGGCAGGGGCGGCGCGTCGGTGTCGGGTTTTCGGCTTTGGCCTCAACCCAACCTACAGGTGCGCCGTAGGTTGGGTTGAGGCGTCCGCCGAAAACCCAACGTCATGCGATCACACGGCGGGCTGTTTCAGGCCGTGCAGCAGCGCCGCGATGCCGCCCACGGTGCGCAGCTGGTCGATCTCCAGCGATTCCAGCGGCATGGTCAGGCCGAACCGCTCCTCCAGCAGCACGATCAGGTCGACGAAGACCAGGGAGTTCAGCAGCCCCTCCTCGATCAGGTCGGTGTCGGGCGACGGCACGACGATGTGCATGTCGTCGCGGAACAGGGCAATCAGGGCGGCTTCGGTGGCGGCGTCTTTCGTCACGGCGAGCATGTCAGGCCACTCTCCTTGTTTCGGCGAAGTCGGAAGCACCGGCGAAGCGGCAGCCGGCGGCCAGGATGCCGGCGGCTGGATGACGCCGCCCGTCGACGAGCAGCTGGTTGAGGAGGAGCGTGCCGCCCCGCGCGGCGACGAGTGCCGAGCCGTCGGCGTTCAGCGCCACCACTGTGCCCGGCGGCGCGTCCGCCGGCCGGTCGCCGCGGCGCAGGCGGGTCACCGCCATCATGTCGTCGCCCAGCAGCAGCTTGGGCGAACCCCAGGGCGAGGCGAAGGGGCCGAAGGCGCAGGCGCGGGCGAAGTTGGCGATGGTGTCGGCCGGCCAGTCCCAGTCGATCCAGCCGCCGTTCGGCGGCTTGCGCCCGTACACGCGGCGCCCGGCGGGGTCGAGGTTGCGGTGGTGCACGGACGCGGGATCCTCGGCATACCGATCCACCAGCCGCGCGACCAGCAGCAGGCCGAACTTGGCGCAGCGGGTGTAGACGGACAGCGCGGTGTCGTCGGGGCCGATGGGGAACGCCTCCTCCGCCGCCACCGGCCCGGCGTCGATGGCCGGGACCATGCGGTGGAGCGTGACGGCGTGCCGCGTCTCGCCGTTGAAGATCGCCCAGCTGGGCGCGTTCAGCCCGGCGTAGTGCGGCAGCGGGCCGGGGTGCAGGTTGTACGCCCCCAGCCGCGGCGCCTCCAGCACCTGGGGACAGACCACGTGCAGGGAATGGACGTTCAGCAGCAGGTCCACACCCGCCGCGCGGATGGTGTCGGCGAAGGCCGGGTCCTTGACCAGCGACGCCGGCCATACGGCCAAGCCATGGCGCAGCGCCAGCCGCTCCACCCCCGCCGGGTCGCCGGGGGTGACGGCGACACCGGCGATGCGGTGCGGCGTGCGCAGCAGCGCCTGGAGGAGTTGGAGACCCGCCGCCTCCTCGACGGCCAGGAACAGGGTGAGCGGCATCAGGCGCCGGCCTCCGCCCCAGCGGCCTGCCCCGCAGCCTGTCCTTCGATCTGTTTCGCGAACACCTCGTTGCGCAGGTAAGGGCGGTCGATCTTGCCGTTGGCGTTCTTGGGCAGCGGGTCCATCACCGCCCACTGGGTGGGCAGCATGTAGGCCGGCAGCCGGGATGCCAGACGCGCGCGCAGCTCGCCCGGGCGCAGCTCGGTCCCGTCCTGCGGCGCGTAGGCGCAGCAGATGGTCGCCCCGTCGAAGCCGCCGCGGTCCACCGCGACGACGGCGTAGTCCTTCAGCCCCTCCACCGCGCCCAGCGCCGCCTCGATCTCGCCCAGCTCGATGCGGTAGCCGCGGCTCTTCACCTGGGTGTCGGCGCGGCCGACGAAGTGCACCTGCCCGTCCGCCCCCATCCGCGCGAGGTCACCGGTGCGGTACATGCGGCTGCCGTCGCTGCGGCCGACCTCCGGCACGAAGACGGCGGCGGTTTTCTCCGGATCCTCCCAATAGCCTTCCGCCAGACCGGCGCCGGCGATGTAGAGGTGACCGATCTCGCCCGGCGGCGCCGGGTTGCCGGCATCGTCCAGCACGTAGAGCCGCTCGCCGCCGCAGGCCACGCCGATGGGCACCGGCACCGCCGGATCCTCCGGGCAGGACGGGACGGTGTAGTAGCTGGACGCGATCGTCGCCTCGGTGGGGCCGTAGAGGTTGGTGAAGGTGACGTGCGGCAGGCGCTTCATCCAGTGGATCAGCGGTGGTGTCGGGAACGCCTCGCCGCACCACATCAGGCGCTTCAGGCTGGGGAAGTCGTCCTGGCGGACGGCGTCCAGCTTGGCCATGTAGTTCAGCACCGACGGCACGGAGAACCACTGCGTCAGCTCCCGCTCGCGGATGAAGGCGGCGAGGCGGGCCGGGATCAGGTTCAGCTCCGGCGGCACGATGTGCAGCTCCGCCCCGGCGGCGAAGGCGCCGTAGATGTCGAAGGTCGACAGGTCGAAGTGCAGCGGCGCGTGCCCGGACACGCGGTCGCTCCCGTCGATGCCGAAGTAGCCGACCGACCACTCGACGAACGCCACGACGCTGGAATGCGGGATCACCACGCCCTTCGGCTGCCCGGTGGAGCCGGAGGTGAACAGGATGTGTGCCCGCCCCTCCGGATCGCCGGACAGCGCCGGCGGCTCGTCGGACAGGCTCGCCACCTCGTCCGGTCCGAAGGCGAAGGACAGGCCGTCCAGCACCGCCGCCTCGCGGCCCAGGCGGCCCAGCGTGGCGGCGCGCGCGGCCGGGCTGACCGCCGCCACGTCGCTGAGCAGCGGGGCGGAGGCCGCGGTGGCGAGGATCACCTTCGGCCGGCAGGCGTCGATGATGCGCGCGGCGCGGGGTGCCGGGTTCTGCACGTCCACCGGCACGTAGAGGCAGCGCGCGCGCAGGCACGCCAGCATGGCGACGATGGCGTCGGCCGACTTCGGCACCATGATGGCGACACGGTCGCCGTCCCGGCACCCGGATTCCCGCAGCGCGCGGGCGAGGCGGCCGGAGGCGGCCCACATCTCCCCATACGACAGGCGGCCGTGCGGGGTGACGATGGCGGCCGCGTCCGGGCGGGCCGCGGCCGTTCGGGCGACGAGATCGTGGATCAGCGCGGCCATCAGGCGGCCTCCACCAGGGCGGCGGCGTCGAAGGCGGCGCCGATGTGCTCGTACTCCGCCTCGTCCGGGGCGATGTCGAGGATCACCGTGCGGTAGCCCTTGGACAGGTAGCGCGCCAGTTCCCGCCCCACCGCCTGGTAGCTGCCGACGAGGTAGGGGCAGAAGGTCTTGTAATGATGGAACGGACCCAGCCAATACGGGCTCTCCCCGCCGTCGGGCTGATCGTTCAGGCTGGACAGCTCCCTGTGCCAGACGCTGTCGCTGACGCTCATGGCCACGCGGTGCATGACCGCCCCCTGGCGGGTGGCCGGGAACCGCTCGTGCGCGACGCGCCACGCCTCCTCCACGCTCGGGCGGGCGACGATGCCCACGCGGATGCCCAGCGGCATGTCGGGGAAGTCGGCGGCCCCCACCTCCTCCTCCGCCGGCTTGGGGTAGCGGATGGCGGTGGCGCCGATGGCCTGGGCCGCCTGCATGCCGGCCTCCGACGAGCCGGAGATGAGGATTTCCGGCTGCAGCCCGGCCGGCAGGCGCACGGCCATGGACAGCTTGTCGGTGCGGTAGTGCTTGCCCTCGAACGTCACCGCGCCGCTGCCTTCCAGAAGGGCGCGGATGATGCGGGTGTACTCCACCGTGCGCTCGTACCGGGCGTCGTGCGGGGTGGCGTCGCCCAGCGCCAGCAGATCGTTGATGAAGCCGCCGGCCAGCATGTTCAGCGCGACGCGCCGGCCGTGCAGGAAGCCCAGCGAGGCCACCATCTTGGCCGCGGTGTAGGGGTGCATGTAGACCGGCTGCACGGCCACCAGCGGCATCAGCCGTTCGGTCCCCGTCAGCACCGTCTGCGCCACCAGCCAGGGGTCGACCAGCCCGTTGTCGGTGTAGACGAGCATGCCGGCGCATCCCGCCGCCTCGCTCCACCGGGCATGCTCGGCGACGGTGCGGAGGTAGTCCGCGGGGCCGACGTCCTTCGATTGCGGACAGGTCGAGTAGAGCTGAATCGAGCCGTGGCGAGCAGACATGGTCGAGCCTCGCAGCAAATATCCCGGTCAGGCGCGGAGCAGGTCACCGGCCGCGGGCCTGATAGGGCGGCATCGCCGCCCGGCCCAAGCGGCCTGTTGCGTGCGCTCACTATCGCAGAGCAGGAAACCTTAAGCGAAAGCGCGGAAGTTGAGCGGCCACGGGTCTGAGCAACTACCCCTTCCGACGCGCCAAATCGATAGTGTTAGTGCCACCGATCGGCCGTCTTCTTGCAAGGATGCAGTTGAAGAAGGGGGCAGTACTTCCCACCGGCGCGCCGTTCAGCGGCATCGGCCACGCATGCGCAAGAAAACAAAGGGGCACAGAGAGAAAAATACAAGGCCGCTGTTCAGCCCAGCGCCCTGCCGATGCGCTCCACCGCCGCATCCACAGCCATGCGGCTGTCGGCCGCGAGGCGCGACGGGGCGCCAGGGTCCAGCGGGCCGGCGCGGTCCGCCTGCGCCTGCCAGCGGGCCGCGTCGGACTCGGCGACCGCGGAGATCAGGAAACGGTCGGGCAGGTCCTCCGCCCCGAACGCCTCGAACCCGCGCTTGGCGCCGACCAGCCGGCCTTGCTGCGGCCGGGCCAGCGTGCGGGCGAGGCGCCCCACCAGCGCATCGACCTCCTCCACCGTGGCGTCGCGCCAGCCGGCGCCCGCCCCCGGAGTCAACTGGCGGATCGCGTCTTCCAGTTCGGCGGCGTGGCGCAGCGGCGGGGTGCCGGACAGGATGCGGTAGGCGCGCCGCACGGCCAGCGGACGCGGGTTGCCGGCCTGCAGCAGGCGCAGGTGTTTCACCGGATCGACGGCGCCGCCGGTGCGCACTGGGCGATCCTGCCCCGCCTCGGTCAGCAGGTAGAAGAAGCACTCGGCCACGGCACCGCCCCCATCGTCGCACGCACCCGTTCTGCCAGAATTGCGGGAAGACAGGAAGCACACGCCGCCAGCCATATCACCGGTTGCATTTCCCTCACGGGACTGGCATGCACATGCGTGTACCCACGCCTGGAGTCAGCCATGGACGACGACGCGAAGGTTCCGGAGAGTGCGCGCGAACTGACCGAGGCGGAGCTGTCCGGCGCCGGCATCGAGGCGCTGGTCGTGCGGCTGAACGCGGCCCGGCGCAACGCCGCGCTGGCACGGGCGCGGGCCGAATACCAGGATGCCAACAACAACCACCGCGAGGCGGTGCACTACGAACGCCTCGTCGCCGCCAACGAGAAGATGCCGCAGGCCGAGCGCAAGGCGATTGTCGAATCCAGTCCCGACGTGCTGAAGGGCCGGCAGCAGAGCATCGTCCACGCCAAGGACGCCGCGCTGTGGACCGCCGAGGCCGAGGCGCTGCGCCTCTACATCCTGGCCCGCACCCGCTCGGCGGACGCGGGCGAGACGGCCTGAGAGGGACCGGCCGCCCCCCGATCACCCAAAGAAGGCGGCCGGCCCCTGCCAAAGATCAGAACCGGGTCCGCAGGCCCAGCACGCCGGACCAGTCGGCGGTCAGTTGCACGCCGTTCACCCGCTGCCAGACCGGCAGCTGCACGAAGCCGTACAGGCTGACGTTGTCCAGGACGGCGTAGCTGACGCCGGGGCTGAGGGCGATCATGCTGCGCCCGCTGTCGTCGGGCTCCGCTTCCCGCCCGCGGTCGCGGCCACGCACCAGGGCGTTCACCTGGGCCAGCAGCGACAGCCGCTCGGTCACGTCATACTGCACGCCGACGTCGAAGCCGAACTGCGATCCGGGGCGGTAGCCCTGCCGCTCGTTCAGCGGCGTCTGCACGCTGGCCTGCACGAACCAGGAGGCGCTCCATTCCGGGATCGGCTGGTGGTAGAAGGCGCCGAGCAGCAGGTCGGTGGTGCCGGTGCCCGGCTGCAGCGACCGCTCGGCCACATCGCCGCGGCCGTTGGCGACGGCGAAGCGCCCGGTCGGCAGCTTCAGCCCGGCGGTGACGCCGAAACCGGCGAGCGCCCCCTCGGTCACGCTGTAGCGCCCAGCCACCCGCGCGTCGCCCAGCTTCGTGAAGTCCCACGCCTCATTCAGGCGGGCACCGTGGTGGTTGTGGATGTGCTCGTGATCGCGGCTGACGACCGGCAGCTGGAGCGACACGCCCCAGTTGGGCGAGAAGGCGTGGTCGACCGTCGCCACCGCGTTCCGGTTGGTGGTCTTCACCTCGTCATGGTGGCGGCGGGTCTGGCCGACGCCGACCGTGCTGCTGCCGGCGCGGGGCTGGTCCTGCGGGATGTATTCGAAGCGCAGGTCGAGGGTGGTGCCGCTCTCGGCCGGGGCGCTCTGCACGCTCCAGTTCGTGTTGACCGAGCAGAAGGCGGCGCCGCAGCTGGCCTGGGCCGGCAGGGCCGCGATGTGGGCAAGGGTGAACGTGGCGCCGGCCATGGCGGCGCGCGCGAGGGTGTTCATGCTGTCGTCCTGACACACACGTTGATGTCGGCCGGGCGGATCCCGGCGAATTCAGGGAGGTGCGGTCAGGCGGACGGCGGGGCGCGCGCCCGGAAGGCGTCGAAGCGTCCGGCGACGGGCACGGCCTCCGCCGCGCCCGGCGCCAGCCGGTCCACGACGCGCGGCCGGTAGACGAGAACGACGTCGTCCGGCACCAGGAAGGCGCCGTGCAGCTGCAGCGACTGGCAGATCGGGCAGGGCGGCATCGCGCCCGGATGGACCGGCTTCGTCGGGGCCGGCGTGCCGCCGTCCACGCCGTCCACGCCGTGCTCGCAATGCTCGCCGGCAGCCTCGGCCGACTGGGCGGCATGAGCCACCGCCTGAAAGCCCGGCACGTGCAGCCCGGCCATCGCCACGTGGACGAGCAGCGCCAGGGCGCCCAGAAGGGCACCGGCACGGCTTGTCCATGGATGGCGGCGAACGATCATGCCTCGACCCTAGCGGCCTCCGCAGCACGGCCCCTTGACCGGGGTCATGTTGCGAATGCGTATCATGAACGTCCGCGGCCGTCTCGAACAGAGCCATCTGCGCCGTCGGCGCTCCCCGCCTGTTGTCAGGGCGGTTGAGGCGCATCGAATGGGGATCCATGGTCCAGACCGCACCCCACGGCGACGTCCGGGAAGGGCAGACGCCGTCCAGTTCCGCATGGCCGCTGGTGCTGCGCTACGGCACCGGGCTGCTGATCGTCGCGCTGCTGGTCGGCGCGCTGTTCATCCTCGACCGCTGGCTGGACCAGTACAGCATCGGCGACATCCGCCAGGCGATCCGCCGCATCGAGCCGGGGCAGCTGGCGACGGCGATCGGCGCGGCCGTGGTCAGCTACTGGCTGCTGACGCTGTACGACACGCTGGCGCTGCATCACCTGCGGCGGCCCCTGCCCTACCGCTGGGTCGCCTTCACCGCCTTCACCAGCTATGCCTTCAGCCACAGCCTGGGCTTCGCCAGCGTCATCGGTGCCACGATGCGCTACCGCCTGTACGCGCCGCTCGGCCTGCACGCGGTGGAGGTGGCGCAGGTGACGCTGTTCGTCGTCACCACCTTCATGCTGGGGCTGGTGGTCGTGCTGCCCATCGTCATGCTGCTGGATCCCACGGCGCTGAAGGCGCTGCACCTGCCCCCCGACAGCGCCATGCTGCTGGGGGCGGCGGCGCTGGCGGTCATCCTCGCCTACGCGCTGGCTGGCGCCTGGATCCGCCGGCCGCTGCGGGTCTTCGGACACGACATCGCCTTCCCGCGGCCGAAGATCGCGCTGGCGCAGCTGGCGCTGGGCCTGTGCGACCTGTCGCTGGCGGCGGCGGTGCTGTACCACTGCCTGCCGGCCAGCGACGCCGTCACCTACATGGACGTGGTGGTGGCCTTCGGGCTGGCGCTGGTGGCGGGGATCATCAGCCACGTGCCGGGCGGCCTGGGCGTGTTCGACGCCATCGTCCTGGTCACCCTGACGCCGGAAATGGCCGGCAACGACGTGATGGCCGGCCTGCTGGTCTTCCGCGTCATCTACTATCTGGCGCCGCTGCTCATCGCCGGGCTGATGTTCGGCGCGCTGGAGGCGTTCCAGGCGCGGCACCGGATCACCGTTCTCTCGCGCGGGGTGTCGGCCGCGATCGGCCCGGTGGTGCCCTACGTGCTGGCCGCCTGCACCTTCATCACCGGGCTGTTCCTGCTGTTCTCCCGCGCCACGCCGGAGGAGACGCTGCCCTCCCCCTTCGACGCGGCGTCACTGCCGCTGGTGGAGATGTCGCACTTCACCGGCAGCGTGGTGGGCGTGCTGCTGATCCTGCTGTCGCACGCCATCCAGCGGCGGCTGCACGCCGCCTGGGTGCTGTCATTGGGGCTGCTGGCGCTGGGCGTGCTGTCGTCGCTGCTGAAGGGCGGCGACTGGCCGGAGGCGATCGTGCCGGCGCTGATCTTCCTGGCCCTGCTGCCGGCGCGCGGCGAGTTCCACCGGCGCGGCGCCCTGCTGGCCCAGGCGCCGACGCCCAGTTGGTTCGCAGCCGTCGGCGTGGCGCTGGCCAGCGCCCTGTGGCTGGGCCTGTTCTCCTACAAGCACGTGCAGTTCAGCGACGAATTGTGGTGGCACTTCGCCCTGCACGGCGACGCCTCGCGCTTCCTGCGGGCGTCGGTGGCGGTGGGGGTAATCGCGCTGGGCGCCGCCGTCGTGCACCTGGTGGCGCTGACCGCCCGCCTGCGCCACCCGCCGCCGCCGGGACGCGAGGAGCCGTGAGCGCGGGCCTCAACCGGCCGCGCGGTCGCCCTTCACCACGCCGATGCCCATGCGGAAGCTGTTGGCGATGCTGTGCGCGCGGTCGGTGAAGAAGCGGGCGGCGGCGGGCGTGCAGACCTCCGCCGCGGTCTCGGTGAACAGGCCCAGCCAGCGGTCGAAGTGCTCCGCCCCGATGTCCAGGCGCACGTGCACCGGCAGCGGCCGGCCGTCGTAGCGTTCGGTCAGCAGCGCCACCGAGGACCAGAAGTCCATCATCTTGCGCAGGTGCGGTTCCCAATCCGTGATGGCGGCGCCGAACACCGGACCCAGCACCGCATCCTCGCGGATCTTGCCGTAGAAGGTGCGGACCAGCGCCTCGATCATCGCCTCGTCGATGCCGGTCGCGGCGACCCGCTCGGCGACGGTGATGTCGCGGAAGGAAGGCGGCGGGGTGTTCATGGCGGGCAGGTCCTGATCCGGTGCTGTGCCCCGCACCTTAACCATCCCGCCCCGCCGTGGGAAGCGCCGCCTGCCGCCTACTTGCCGCCGCGGGTGAGCAGGAAGGCGAACACGCCGATGGTGACGACGAACACGCTGGCCGCGCCGACCAGGGCGATGTAGGTGGTGGTGTCGAAGTTCATGGGACCGCTCCCGTCTGGATGCGTCGAGCTTGGATGCGCCGGGGGCCGCCGGGCGGCCATGCCCGGACGCTACGCCCGGCCGGCACGGCTGCCCTTGCGAATCCTCAATCCCACACTGCGACAAAATGGGCGGCGGGCCGGCCCGCGTCCGGCCGGCCCGCGCCGTCTCCCAATAGCCGTCTCCTAATGGTTGATCACCCAGGGCCGGTTGCCGGGAAAACTCTTCGCCCCGTTGGGATGGTGCAGCGTGCGGCTGGGCTTGCCGTGGCTGCCGCACCCGCAGCCGGGGCCGTGCTTGTGCCCGCCCTGGGAGGACAGGCGCGGGCTGTCCGCGCTGCGCTCGTTGGTGGCGTGGGCGGTGCGCGTCGCCGCCGGCATGGCGCCGAAGGCAGGCGCGGTGCGCAGCACCCGCGGGGCCGGGGCGGCGCAGTCCGGGCAGGGCTGCGGCTCCCGGTACTCGGACATGGGGCGCAGCGCCGTGAAGCCGCCGCAGGTCCGGCACTCGTACTCGTAGACGGGCATGGCGTCGCCTCCGCTCACAGGTCCGGGGCCAGCGGGATGTCGATGTCGCCGGACAGGAACTTCGTCGGTCCCTTGGCGTTCGGGCGGATGTCGAAGTCGAAGATCTCGGTCGGCAGGAACAGCGTGGCGCAGGCGTTGGGCACGTCCACCACGCCGCTGATGTGCCCCTGCACCGGTGCGGTGCCGAGGATCGCGTAGGCCTGGGCGCGGGAGTAGCCGAACTTCGTCAGATACTCGATGGCGTTCAGGCACGCCTGGCGGTAGGCGACGTGGACGTCCAGGTAGTGCTGCTTGCCCGCCTCGTCCACCGAGATGCCTTCGAAGATCAGGTAGTCGTTGTAGGTCGGCGTGATCGGGCTGGGCTTGAAGATCGGGTTGCGGATGCCGTACTTGGCGACGCCGTCCTTGATGATCTCCACCTTCATGTGCACCCAGCCGGCCATCTCGATGGCGCCGCAGAAGGTGATCTCGCCGTCGCCCTGGCTGAAGTGCAAATCGCCCAGCGACAACCCGCCGCCCTTCACGTAGACCGGGAAATAGACCTTGGAGCCGCGCGACAGGTCCTTGATGTCGCAGTTGCCGCCGTGCTCGCGCGGGGGAACGGTGCGGGCACCCTCGGCCGCCGCCTTGTCGCGGGCGTCGCCGGCCAGCCGGCCCATGTGCGCGGTCGGCGCGTAGGGCGGGTTGGCGAGGCCGGGGACGCGCGTCGGGTCGGTGGCGATCAGTTCCGCCTCGCGCGCGTTCCAGGTGTTCAGCAGGTCCTGCGACGGCAGGCAGCCGATCAGGCCGGGGTGGATCAGCCCGGCGAAGCGCACGCCGGGCACGTGGCGCGACTTGGTGTAGACGCCCTCGAAGTCCCAGATCGACTTCTGCGCCTGGGGGAAGTGGTCGGTGAGGAAGCCGCCGCCGTTCTGCTTCGAGAAAAAGCCGTTGAAGCCCCACTGCTGCTGCGGGAAGGCGCCGATGTCCAGCAGCTCGACCACCAGCAGGTCGCCGGGCTCCGCCCCATGCACGCCGATCGGGCCGGAGAGGAAGTGCACCTGCGACAGGTCGACGTCGCGCACGTCGGCGGCGGAATCGTCGTTCTTGATCTGCCCGCCGGTCCAGTCGAAGCATTCCACGATGAAGTCGTCACCGGGCTTCACCCACGCCACCATCGGGATGTCCGGGTGCCAGCGGTTGTGGATCATGTCGTTCTCGTAAGCGGACTGCGACAGATCGACCTTGATCAGCGTATCGGCCATGGAGGTTACTCCCAAGAAAAAAGGAAATTTCGGGAAAATCAAACGGACAGCAGCTTCGCGATCTTCGCTTCGTCCACGCGGTCGCGGTGGTCTTCGTGGACGATCTCGCCGTTCTCCATCACCAGCACGCGGTCGGCGATGTCGAGGGCGAAGCTGAGCACCTGCTCGGACACCACGATGCTCAAGCCGCGCTCGTCGCGGATGCGGCGCAGCGTGCGGGCCATCTCGCGGATGATGGAGGGCTGGATGCCCTCGGTCGGCTCGTCCAGCAGCAGCACCTTGGGCCGCGTCGCCAGGGCGCGCGCGATGGCCAACTGCTGCTGCTGCCCGCCGGACAGGTTGCCGCCACGCCGGCCCTTCATCTCCAGCAGGACCGGGAACAGCTCGTAGATGTCGCCGGGGACGGCGCGCTCGCCGTGCACGGACAGGCCGGTCTCGATGTTCTCCTGCACCGTCATGGCGGGGAAGATCATGCGGCCCTGCGGCACGTAGCCGACGCCCCTGGCGACGCGCTCGTAGCTCTTCAGCCCGGTGATCTCGGCACCGCCGACGCGCACGGCGCCGGAGCGGGCGGGCACGATGCCCATGAGCGACTTCATGAGCGTCGTCTTGCCCATGCCGTTGCGGCCCATGATGGCGACGATCTCGTTTGGCGCCACGGTGAAGTCGAGCCCGTGCAGGACCTCGCTCTCGCCGTAGGCCACGCGCAGTTCGGAAACGGACAGCATGGTAAGGTCTCCTTCGCGCGTCAGTGGCCGAGGTAGACTTCGACGACCTTGGGGTCGCTCTTCACCCGCTCCATGGAGCCTTCGGAGAGGATCCGGCCCTGGTGCAGCACGGTCACCTTGTGGGCGATGTCCTCGACGAACTTCATGTCGTGCTCGATCACGATGACCGAGCGGCCCTTGGTGATGCGGTTGAGGAGTTCGGCGGTCTTCTTGCGCTCGTTCACGCTCATGCCGGCGACGGGTTCGTCCAGCATGAGGAGTTCGGGGTCCTGGATCAGCAGCATGCCGATCTCCAGCCACTGCTTCTGCCCGTGGCTCAGGTATTCGGCGCTCGTGTCCAGCTGGTCGGCCAGGAAGATCGTCTCCGCGACCTCCGCCACCCGCTCCCGCACCTCCTGGTCCCGCTTGAAGGCGAGCGCGCCGAAGACGGAGCGGCCGCGGGGGAAGGAGATCTCCAGGTTCTCGAACACCGTCAGGTCATCATAGATGGACGGGTTCTGGAACTTGCGGCCGATGCCGGCGTGCACGATCTGGTGCTCGCGCATCGCCGTCAGCTCCTTGCCGCGGAACTGGATGGAGCCGCCGGTCGCCTTGGTGCGCCCGCAGATGAGGTCGAGCACCGTGGTCTTGCCGGCCCCGTTCGGGCCGATGATGACGCGGATCTCGTTCTCGTCGACGTAGAAGGACAGATCGTCCACCGCCTTGAAGCCGTCGAAGGACACGGTCAGCCCCTCCACCGACAGCAGGAAGTTGGGTTGTGCCGTCATGGCCGGTGCTCCTTTCATTCGGCCGTTCATTCGGCTGCTGGGGCCGGCGGCGCGACCGGGGCGACGCGCGCCAGCGCCCCCGGCAGCAGCCGGCGCAGGCGGGGTGCGACATAGTCCTGGTAGAGGCCGGCCAGACCGTTGGGGAAGGCCATGACGACGCCGATGAACAGCGCACCCATGGCGAACAGCCACAGCTCCGGGAAGCTTTCGGAGAAGCTGGTCTTGGCCCAGTTGACCAGCAGCGTGCCGTACACCGCACCCAGCAGCGACAGCCGGCCGCCGACCGCGCAAAAGATCACCATCTCGATCGACGGCACGATGCCGACGAAGGAGGGCGACATGAAGCCCACCTGCAGCGTGAACATCGCCCCGCCCACCGCCGCCAGCCCGGCCGCCAGGCAGAAGACGAAGATCTTGAAGTTCGCCACGTCGTAGCCGGAGAAGCGGACGCGGTCCTCCTTGTCCCGCAGCGCCACCAGGATGCGGCCCAGCTTGGAGCGGCGCACAGTGAGGCACAGCAGGATGGCGCCGATCAGCAGCAGCCCGTTGACGAGGTAGAGGACGACCTTGGCGCCATCGGTGCGGATGTCCCACCCCATCAGCGTGCGCAGGTCGGTGATGCCGTTGATGCCGCCGGTGTAGCCCTGCTGCCCGACGATCAGGATGGTCAGGATGGCGGCGAAGGCCTGCGTGATGATGGCGAAGTACACGCCCCCCACGCGCCGCTTGAACATGGCGAGGCTGACCAGGAACGCCAGCGCCACCGGCACCGCCACCACGGAGAAGACCGCGAAGGCGAAGCTGTGGAACGGCTCCCAGAACCACGGCAGCGAGGTGAGCTGGTTCCAGTCCATGAAGTCGGGGATGCCGGGGGTGGACTGGATCTTCGTGGCCTCCGGGCTGGACGCCTCCAGCTTCAGGAACATGGCCATGCAGTAGCCGCCCAGCCCGAAGAAGATCCCCTGCCCCAGGCTGAGGATGCCCGCACTGCCCCAGCACAGCACGAGGCCGACGGCGACGAAGGCGTAGGTCAGGTACTTGCCCACCATGTTCAGGCGGAAGCCGTCGAGGCCCAGCGGCAGCACGACCAGGATGAGGACGGCGAGCAGCAGGACGCCCGCGATCTCGCCGTCGATGCGCAAACGGAGGTTGTTCATGGGATGGCCCTCGCTCACCGGCGGACTTTGAGGACGAACAGGCCCTGCGGGCGCAGCATCAGGATGCCGACCACGGTCAGCAGGGTGAGCACCTTGGCGGTCGAGCCGCTCATGAAGAACTCCATGGTCGACTGCGCCTGGGAGATGCTGAAGGCCGACGCGATGGTGCCCAGCAGGCTCTGCGCGCCGCCGAAGACGACGACCAGGAAGGTGTCGACGATGTACAGCTGGCCCGAGGTGGGGCCGGTCGAGCCGACCATGGTGAAGGCGCTGCCCGCCACCCCCGCGATGCCGCAGCCCAGACCGAAGGTGTAGCGGTCGACCTTCTCCGTGTTGATGCCCACCGCGCCCGCCATGGTGCGGTTCTGCATCACCGCGCGCACGCCCTGCCCCCAGCGGGAGCGGAACATGACCGCGTAGATGACCAGGGTGATGGCGATGGTCAGGCCCATGACGAACAGACCGTTGATCGGCACCTCCGTCGTCTCGGTCAGGCTGAGCGAGCCCATCAGCCAGTCGGGCAGCGCCACGCCCACCTCGCGCGCCCCGAAGACGGAGCGGTAGATCTGCTGAAGGATGAGGCTGAGCCCCCAGGTCGCCAGCAGCGTGTCCAGCGGCCGGCGGTAAAGGAAGCGGATCATGCCCCACTCCACCAGCATGCCCAGCGCCCCGCTGGCGACGAAGGCCAGCGCCATGGCGATGAAGAAATAGGCGGGGAACAGGGCCGGCGCGTGTTCGGAGACGACGGTCGAACACAGGTAGGTGACGTAGGCGCCGAGGATCATGAACTCCCCGTGCGCCATGTTGATGACGCCCATCTGGCCGAAGATGATCGCCAGGCCCAGCGCCATCAGCACGAACACCGAGAAGAGGATGAGCCCGGCGAACCCCTGCATCACGAAGATGGAGCCGAGTTCGGCGAGGCTGTAGGAATCGAACATTGGGATACCCCGCGCTGTGCCGGTGTGGGAGGTCGCGGTGTGGAGCCCCGCCCGCCCCCGCAGGGCGCGGGGACGGGCGGAGGTGGGGGCAAGGCTGTCCTGACCTGCCCGCCTTACTGGTAGCCCTTCGGGAACGGATCCGGCTCGATCAGGCCGGCGGTCTCGTAGACCACCTCGAACTGGCCGTTGGGCTTGGCGCGGCCGACACGGGTCTTGCTCCACAAATGATGGTTCTCGTGGATGCGCACATAGCCTTCCGGCGCCCCCTTGAACTCGATGCCGGCGGACGCCGCGGCCACCTTGTCGATGTCGAAGCTCTGCGCCTTTTCCACCGTCGCCTTCCACAGCCAGGGGCCGAGGTAGGCGGCCTGCGTCACGTCGCCGATGACGCTGTCGGCACCCCACATCTTCTTGAAGGCGGCGACGAACTCCTTGTTGTTGGAGTTGTCCAGGCTCTGGAAGTACTTCATGCAGGCATACGCCCCGGCGATGTTCTCGCCGCCGATGCCCAGCATCTCGTCCTCGGTGACCGAGATGGTCATGAGGGTCTGCTTCTCCAGGTTGATGCCGGCCGCCTTCAGCTGCTTGTAGAAGGCGACGTTCGACCCGCCCACCACCGACGCGTAGATCACGTCCGGCTTGGTCAGCTTGATCTTGTTGATGACCGAATTGAACTGCGTGTGGCCGAGCGGGAAATACTCCTCGCCGCTTACCTTCATGCCGTTCTTCTCGATGTGCTTGCGCGCGATCTTGTTGGACGTGCGCGGCCAGATGTAGTCGGAGCCGATGAGGAAGAAGGTCTTGGCGCCCTTCTCCTTCGCCACCCAGTCGAGGCCGGCGAGGATCTGCTGCGTCGCCTCCTGCCCGGTGTAGATGACGTTCTTCGACTGCTCCAGCCCCTCGTAGAAGGTCGGGTAATACAGCATGCCGTTGTACTGCTCGAACACCGGCAGCACCGCCTTGCGCGAGGCCGAAGTCCAGCAGCCGAACACCGCCGCCACCTTGTCCTCGACCAGCAGCTTGCGCGACTTCTCGGCGAACGTCGGCCAGTCGCTGGCGCCGTCCTCCTGGATCACCTCGATCTTGCGGCCCAGCACGCCGCCCATCTCGTTGATCTGCGCGATGGCCAACTTCTCGGCCTCGACCGATCCGGTCTCGCTGATCGCCATGGTGCCGGTGACGGAATGCAGGATGCCGACCTTCACCGTGCCGTCGGTCACCGCCAGCTTGGTGGTGTTGACCGCCGCCGTGGGCAGCGCCTGGGCGAACCCGGCGCGCGGCAGCAGCGCCAGCGCCGGGGCCGCGGCCATGCCGAGCAGAAGCTTGCGGCGGAGCGGGGAGTGCGAGCCGCCACCAAACGTGTCCGAGGACATGGGACCTCCTGTTCTTAAGGATTTGGCTGTTCTTGAGGATTTCGAATTTTTTGGCGTGGGAGAGGAGCGGGGTGCGTGTACCGCACGCTGTCGACGCCGATGTTCGGCAGCATGGTGCGTTGCAGCAATACGTAGATCGACGTATGTTCACGAAGGACCGGAGACTCCATGCTCCACGCGCTAAGATCGGGGAGAGATGCCTCTGCCGAAGTTCATAGTGACGGGCGGGCGATGACCGCTATTTTGCTAAGAAAAGTAGGGTCTCTGGTCTCGCCCAGGCGGCAGTTTCCGTGCGTATTACTGATATCCGCAAAACAGCAGGATGTCTGAATGACCGTGCAGCAGAGGGTCGTCCCGGTCCGCCGGACCTACAACCGCTGGGTGGCGAACCAGACCTTCGAGGACTTCGCCCTGCGCTTCACCGCCAAGCGGGCGCGGCGCTGGTCGCTGGGGCGGGTCGCCAACACCGCGCTGGGCGGCATCTCGTTCCTGGCGCTGGAGGCCATCGGCGGGGCGATCACGCTGAACTACGGCTTCACCAACGCCGCGCTGGCGATCCTGGCTGCGGGGCTGCTGATCTTCGCCACCGGCCTGCCCATCAGCTATTACGCCGCGCGCTTCGGCATCGACGTGGACCTGCTGACGCGCGGCGCCGGGTTCGGCTACATCGGCTCCACCGTCACGTCGCTGATCTACGCCTCCTTCACCTTCCTGTTCCTGGCGATCGAGGCCGCCATCATGGCGACGGCGCTGGAACTGTGCTTCGGCATCCCGCTGGCGCTGGGCTATGTGCTGAGTTCGCTGGCGGTGATCCCACTGGTCGCCTACGGCTTCACCTTCATCAGCCGCTTCCAGCGCTGGTCGCAGCCGGTGTGGATTGCGCTCCAGGCCCTGCCCTTCCTGTTCATCGCCGTCCAGGACCGCGCGGTGTTCGACGGCTGGGTGTCCTTCGCCGGGCTGTCGGGCGGCGGGGGCGAATTCGACCTGCTGCTGTTCGGCGCCGCCGCGTCGGTCGTGCTGTCCTTCGTCGCACAGGTGGGGGAGCAGGCGGATTTCCTGCGCTTCCTGCCGCCGCCGCAGCCGGGGGGGCGCGGGCGCTGGTGGGCCGCACTGCTGGCCGCCGGGCCGGGATGGATCGTGATCGGTGCGGTGAAGATGCTGCTGGGCTCCTTCCTGGCGGTCTACGCGCTCAGCCATCTTACAGCGGCGGAGCAGGCGGCGGAGCCGACGCAGATGTACCTGCTGGCCTTCCAGGACCTGATCGCGCAGCCGCAGGTGGCGGTCGGGCTGACCGGGCTGTTCGTCGTGCTGTCGCAGGTGAAGATCAACCTGACCAACACCTACGCCGGCTCCATCGCCTGGTCGAACTTCTTTTCCCGCCTGACGCACAGCCATCCGGGCCGCGTGGTGTGGGTGGTCTTCAACGTCGCCATCGCGCTCTTGCTGATGGAGCTGGGCATTTACAAGACGCTGGAGCCGATCCTGGGCTTCTACGCCAACGTGGCGGCGTCCTGGGTGGGGGCGCTGGTCGCCGATCTGGTGGTCAACAAGCCGCTGGGCTTCAGCCCGCCGCACATCGAGTTCAAGCGCGCCCACCTCTACGACATCAACCCGGTCGGCACCGGTGCCATGGTGCTGGCCTCGGTGGTGTCGGTCACCGCCTTCACCGGCACCTTCAGCCCAACGGCGCAGGTGCTGGCGCCGTTCATCGCGCTGGGCGTCGCCTTCGCGGCGGCGCCGGTCATCGCCTGGGCCACCGGCGGGCGCTACTACATCGCCCGCACCTCCCCTCCCCTGAGCCCCGCCACCACGCAGGGCACCCGCTGCATCGTGTGCGAGCACGCGTTCGAGCCGGAGGACATGGCCCACTGCCCGGTCTATTCCGGCGCCATCTGCTCGCTGTGCTGTTCGCTGGACGCGCGCTGCGCCGACGGCTGCAAGCCGCAGGCGCGGCTATCGGTGCAGATCCTCGACGCGCTGGGCGCCGTGCTGCCGGGCGGGATCGTGTCGGCGCTCAACGCGCGCCTCGGCCACTACCTGGGCATCCTGCTGATCCAGGCGCTGGTCATCGGCGCCATGCTGGCGATGGTGCACGTCCAGGTCATCCAGGTGCATCCCGAGGCGCGCACGGTGATCGCCGGCACGCTGTGGACGGTCTTCTTCATCCTGATGATCGTCGTCGGCGTGGCGACGTGGCTGTTCGTATTGGCGCGCGAGAGCCGCCGCGTGGCGCAGGAGGAATCGAACAAGCAGACCAGCCTGCTGATGCAGGAGATCGAGGCGCACAAGCAGACCGACGCCCAGCTCCAGAAGGCCAAGGAGGCGGCGGAGGCCGCCAACCTCGCCAAGAGCCGCTATCTGGTCGGCATCAGCCACGAGTTCCGCACCCCGCTCAACGCCATCTTCGGCTACGCCCAGTTGCTGGAGCGCGACCCGACCATCCCCGCGCGCCGGCACGACGCCATCCGCGTGATCCGCCGCAGCTCCGAGCATCTCTCCGGCCTGATCGAAGGCTTGCTCGACATCTCCAAGATCGAGGGCGGGCGGCTGCAGCTGAACCGGGCGGAGGTGCGCGTCGCCGACCTGCTCGACCAACTGGTCGACATGTTCCGGCTTCAGGCGGCGGCCAAGGGGATCGAGTTCCGCTTCAGCCGCTCCGACAAGCTGCCGGCGGTGGTCCACACGGACGAGAGCCGGCTGCGGCAGATCTTCATCAACCTGCTGTCCAACGCCATCAAGTTCACCGAAACCGGCCACGTGGCGCTGCGCGTCGGCTACCGCAGCCAGATCGCCGAGTTCGAGGTGGAAGACACCGGCCCCGGCATCCCGGCGGCCGAGATCGGCCGCATCTTCGAGCCGTTCGAGCGCGGGGCGGCGGCCGAGGCCGCCATGGTGCCCGGCATGGGCCTGGGCCTGACCATCACCAAGCTGCTGACCGAGGTCCTGGGCGGCGAAATTTCCGTCACCAGCGAGCCGGGGCGCGGCAGCACCTTCAAGGTCAAGCTGATGATGTCGGAGGCCACGCATTCCGAGATGGCCGCCCCGGCGCCGGAGCACCTGATCCGCGGCTACGCCGGCCCGCGCCGCAGCATCCTGGTGACCGATGACGACGAGGCGCACCGCGGCCTGATGCAGGATTTCCTCTCCGCGCTGGGCTTCACCGTCTACACCGCGCCGGACGGGCCGAGCGGTCTGCGCCTCGCCGCCCGCTGCCAGCCGGACGCCTTCCTGCTGGACATCTCCATGCCCGGCATGACCGGGTGGGAGGTGGCGCGGGCACTGCGCGAGGCCGGGCACCGGGCGCAGCCCATCATCATGGTGTCCGCCAACGCCCGCGAGAACCGCCCGGTCGAAGCACCGGATTCCCCCTACGACGGCTTCGTCGCCAAGCCGGTGGAGGTCGGCCGGCTGCTCGCCAAGCTCCAGCAGCTCCTGAAGCTGGAGTGGGAGTACGACGAGGCGGCGGCCGACACGCTGCCGGCGGTGCCGCGCTTCTCCCCGACCGAGGTGCCGCCGCGCCAGCATCTGGCGGACCTGCTGCACCTCGGGCGCATCGGCTACATCCGCGGCATCCAGTCCAAGCTGGCGGACATCGAGGCAGCACACCCCGAGCACAAGCCCTTCGTCACGCAGATGCGGGGGCTGGTCGGCACCTTCGCCCTCAACCAATACATGGCCGCGCTGGAGGCGGTGTACCACGATGAGCGCTGAGATGACCGCTGCAACGACCGCCGGCATGAAGCCCCGCGACATCGTCCTGGTCGTCGACGATTCGCCGGAAACGCTGAGCTTCCTGACCGACGCGCTGGAAGAGGCGGGGGTCACCGTCCTGGTGGCGCTGGACGGCCCCGGCGCCTTGTCCCTGGTCGAACGCGTGACGCCGGACATCGTGCTGATGGACGCCGTCATGCCGGGCATGGACGGATTCGAGGCCTGCCGGCGCATCAAGCGCGACAGCCGCGTGGCGCACGTGCCGGTCATCTTCATGACCGGCCTCAGCGAGACCGAGCACATCGTGGCCGGCTTCCGCGCCGGGGGCGTGGACTACGTGACCAAGCCCATCGTCGCCGACCAGCTTCTGGCGCGCATGTACGCCCACCTCGCCAACGCGCGGGCGGCGCAGAGCACGCGCGCGGCGCTGGACGCCACCGGCCGCTACCTGCTGGCGACCGACGGCGAGGGCCGCGTGCTGTGGTGCACCCCGCAGGCCAGCCGCATGCTGGCCGCCGCCTTCGCCGGCTTTTCGCTGCCGGGCTTCGCCCTGCCGCCGGCCGCCTGTGACTGGCTGCGCCGGCGCCGCGACGGCAAGGCGGCGGAGTCCGTGGTGATCGACGCCGACCTGCAGGAACTGCGGCTGCGCATCACGCCGGTGGGCCAGATCGGCCCGGACGAGATCCTTCTGCAGCTGGCCGAGGATTCCGGTGCCGGCGAAGCGGACATCCTGAAGCGCAAGCTGCCGCTGACGGCGCGCGAGGCGGAGGTGCTGAGCTGGGTCGCCGCTGGCAAGTCGAACCGCGACATCGCCGAGATCCTGGGCCTGAGCCCGCGCACGGTGGACAAGCACCTGGAGCAGATCTACGCCAAGCTGGGCGTGGAGAACCGCGCGTCGGCGGCGGCCGTGGCCGTGCGGACCCTGAACGCGCGGTAACCAAATTTCCCCTCCCCCGCCGGAGGCGGGGGAGGGAGTAGAGGCCGCTCAATCCCCCACAGTCTCCAGCTCCTCCGTCGGAATCCCGTCGATCGGGCATTCCGGGGTGCCGACGGCCGGCCTCGTCAGCGCCTCCACCTTGCGGCGCGTCGCTTCCGGGTCGGCGATCCACTGGCGGTAGAAGTCGTAAGGGCACTCCGCCGCCCCCTGCTCGCCGTCGCCGGAGTTGATCATGCCCGTGTAGCCGCGGTGCAGCAGCTTGAACAGGTGGTTCTCCGACTGCATGTTCCGCCGCGCGTCGCGGATCAGCGACTTGGACAGCTGGGCGTACTGGATGCCGTACTCCTCCTCCCCGCATTCGCCCAGCGTGCGGCCGTCGAAGCCGATGATGGCCGAGTGGCCGAAATAGGAGTACACGCCGTCGAACCCGGCGGCGTTGGCGACCGCGACGTAGACGTTGTTGGCCCACGCCATCGCCTTGGCCATCAGCACCTGCTGGTCCTTGGCCGGGTACATGTAGCCCTGGCAGCGCACCACCAGCTCCGCCCCCTTCATGGCGCAGTCGCGCCAAATCTCGGGGTAGTTGCCGTCGTCGCAGATGATCAGGCTGATCTTCAGCCCCTTCGGCCCCTCCGACACGTAGGTGCGGTCGCCCGGATACCAGCCCTCGATCGGCACCCACGGCATGATCTTGCGGTATTTCTGAACGATTTCGCCCTTGTCGTTCATCAGGATCAGCGTGTTGTAGGGCGCCTTGTGCGGGTGCTGCTCGTGCCGCTCGCCGGTCAGGGAGAAGACGCCCCACACCTTGGCCTTGCGGCAGGCGGCGGCGAAGATCTCCGTCTCGTCGCCGGGAATGGTGGAGGCCGTCTCGTACATCTCCTTGGCGTCGTACATGATGCCGTGCGTCGAGTATTCCGGGAAGATCACCAGATCCATGCCCGGCAGGCCGGTCTTCATGCCGACGATCATGTCGGCGATGCGGTTCGCGTTCTCCAGCACCTGCGCCTTGGTGTGCAGGCGCGGCATCTTGTAGTTCACGACGGCGACGCCGACCGTGTCGTGGCTGCTGGAAATATCGCCGTGCAGCATCTCTGCCTCCTTGTTGTGGATCCGGCGGTCCCGCCAAGCAGACGCGTGGCATCGGCAGCCGAAGAAGGCGCCACGAATGCTCGTCGTTGCCGGGTTCGGCTGTGGGCTTTGTTCCCCGATACTCGATCCCGGCCGGGAAAGCGGCAATACGTGGTTTGCCGTAGCGCGGCGCGCCCGACCGCGCCGCCCGACCGTGGTGCAGGGCTGCCCGGCCTTTTGCCGCATTGCGGGGGCCGTTCGGTACTAATATATCTCAACAGGCCCTGCCGGCCGGGACGCATGATCACCCCACCGGCTACCGCGCCCCGACCCGAGACGCGCCGGCCCCCGTTATCCAGAGCAGCCGGTCATGCCCGTCGAACCGTTCAGCCTCGTCGTCTCCCTGCTCCAGCAGATGTGCGTCTACCTCGTGGTGGCGTACATGCTCAGCCGCACGCCGCTGTTCATCCCGCTGACGCACGTCACCGTGCGCTGGCCGCACAAGCTGGCCTGCTACCTGATCTTCTCCGTCTTCTGCATCATGGGGACGTACTTCGGGCTGCAGATCGACGATTCCATTGCCAACACCCGCGCCATCGGCGCCGTGCTGGGCGGCATCCTGGGCGGACCGTCGGTGGGCGTGTCGGTCGGGCTGACCGGCGGGCTGCACCGTTATTCGCTGGGCGGCATGTCGGCCACCGCCTGCGCCATCTCCACGGTGGTGGAGGGGCTGATCGGCGGGCTGGTGCACCGGCACATGGTGAAGCAGGGCCGCATCGGCCCGCTGTTCGACCCCGTGCGCGTCGGCGCCGTGACCTTCGTCGCCGAGATCATGCAGATGCTGATCATCCTGGCGGTGGCCCGCCCGTTCGACGCGGCGGTGCATCTGGTGCAGGTGGTGGCCGCCCCGATGATCATCGCCAACACCCTGGGGGCGGCGCTGTTCATGCGCATCCTGCTCGACCGCCGCGCCCTGATCGAGGAGCAGTCGAGCGCCTTCTCCGCCAAGGCGCTGAAGATCGCCGCGCGCGCCGACGGCGTGCTGCGCAGCGGCTTCAACCAGGAAAACAGCATGCGGGTCGCCCGCATCATCTACGAGGAGACGGGGGTGGGCGCCGTCGCCATCACCGACCGCGAGAAGCTGCTGGCCTTCATCGGCATCGGCGACGACCACCACCTGCCGGGCCGTCCCATCACCTCCCCGCAGACGTTGCAGGCGATATCCAACAACCAGGTCCTCTACGCCGACGGCAACGAGGTGGCCTACCAGTGCTCCATCAGCCCGCACTGCCGGCTGGGCGCCTCGCTGGTGATCCCGCTGGTGGGCGAGGACGACCGGGTGATCGGCGCCATCAAGCTGTACGAGCCGAAGACCAAGATCTTCTCCACCATCAACCGCACGCTGGGCGAAGGCATCGCCCGGCTGCTCTCCGGCCAGATCCTGGCCGGCCGGTACGAGCGGCAGAAGGCCCTGCTGGCGCAGTCGGAGATCAAGCTGCTGCACGCGCAGGTCAACCCGCACTTCCTGTTCAACGCGCTGAACACCATCTCCGCCGTCATCCGCAACGACCCCGAACGCGCCCGCCAGCTGGTGCAGAGCCTGTCCACCTTCTTCCGCAAGAACCTCAAGCGCCCCAGCGAGATCGCCACCCTGGGCGACGAGATCGAGCACGTCAGCGCCTACCTGCAGATCGAACTGGCGCGCTTCACCGGCCGCCTGACCGTGGACATCGACGTGCCCGACGAGCTGCGCCACGCCCGCCTGCCGGCCTTCTCGCTCCAGCCCGTGGTGGAGAACGCCATCAAGCACGGCACGTCGCAGCTTCTGGACGCCGGCCACGTGCGCATCTCCGCCGCGCGGGACGGCGACGACCTGCTGCTGACGGTGGAGGACAACGCCGGCCTGTACCAGGAGAAGCCTGCCGGCGACGGGCTGGGCATGACCCTGGTCGACCGGCGCATCCGCAACCGGCACGGCGACGGCTATGGCGTCACCGTCGCGTGCGAGCCCGACGTGTCCACCCGCATCACCCTGCGCGTCCCCCTGGAGGCGGTCCCGGCATGATGACCATCCTGATCGTCGACGACGAGCCGCTGGCGCGCGAGGAGCTGCGCCGCCTGCTGGAGAAGGAGGCCGACGTCCAGATCATCGGCGAGGCCGCCAACGCCATCGAGGCGATCGGCGCCATCAACCGCCAGTCGCCCGACGTGGTCTTCCTCGACATCCAGATGCCGCGCGTCAGCGGCCTGGAGATGCTGAGCATGCTCGACCCCGAGCGCATGCCGCGCATCGTCTTCCTCACCGCCCACGACGAGTACGCCGTGCAGGCCTTCGAGGAACACGCCTTCGACTACCTGCTCAAGCCCGCCGACCCGGCGCGGCTGGAGAAGACCTTGCAGCACCTGCGCCGCGAGCGCGCGCCGCAGGACGTGCGCGTGCTGAAGGGGGCGGCCGAGCTGCGCCAGATCCCCTGCGCCGGGGTGAACCGCATCACCCTGATGAAGCTGGAGGACGTGGAGTACGTCGTCTCCCGCCCCGCCGGCATCTACGTGGTGGGCGAGGACGGGCAGGAGCGCTTCACCGAGCTGACGCTGCACACGCTCCAGGAAAAGAGCCACCTGTTCCGCTGCCACCGCCAGCACCTGGTGAACCCCGAGCGCATCCGCGAGATCCGTTTCCAGGACGGCGGCTTGGCGGAGATCCTGACCCTGGGCGGGCACACGGTGCCCGTCAGCCGCCGCTTCCTGGGTGCGCTCAAGGAGCGGCTGGGGATCGGGTAACCAAAACCCCTCTCCTTGGGCGGGAGAGGGACTCTTACCGCCCGCAACACCCCCGTCCCAGAGTCAGCAGGATCTGCTTCTTCTTGAAGGTCTGCCGGTCGAGCGGCGGCTCGTCCGGGGCGACGCGCGCCTGTTCTTCCAGGTAGCGCTCGTAGGAATCGTCCTTCAGGATCCGGCACAGGCCGGTCCAGGCGGTGCGGATGACGGTCGTCGGCATGGGGACCTCGCAACTCCGGTTCACCGCCATGCTGCGCCCGCCGCGAATCCCCGTCACCGCCGATCCCGGCCAGCGGCGCCATGACCGGCTCGAGCGGCGCTCCACGGCACCCCAGCGGCGCCGCTCGCCCCCTCCCGGCGACCGCTCGGCATCCCCATTCCGCCGCTCCCGGCTTCCCGCCCCACCCGGGTTCCCGCCGGGAGTAGCGTCGGCTCAGATCCTTCCCAAGGAGAGCCGTCATGGATCACGCCATTACGTTTGTGATCGCGACACTCTGCGTCCTGGCACTCTGCTACCGCTTTTACGGCGTGTTCTTTGTGCGCAAGGTCCTCCGTGCCGATGATTCGGAAGTCACGCCGTCCCACACGCTCGCGGACGGCCGCAACTACGTCCCCACCAAGAAATGGGTCAACGCCGGCCAGCACTTCGCGGCCATCGCCGCCGCCGGCCCGCTGGTGGGACCCGTGCTCGCCGCCCAGTTCGGCTACCTGCCGGGCTTCCTGTGGCTGCTGATCGGCTGCGTCATCGGCGGTGCGGTGCACGACACGGTCGTGCTGTTCGCCTCGATGAAGCACAAGGGGCAGTCACTGTCCGAGGTCGCGAAGGCCGAACTCGGCCCCGTCGCCGGCTGGTGCACGGGCTTGGCGATGCTGTTCATCATCACCATCACCATGGCCGGCCTGTCGATGGTCGTCGTCCACGCGCTGGAACGCAACGCGTGGGGCGCCTTCGCGGTGTTCATGACGATCCCGATCGCCATGGCGCTGGGCCTGTACGAGCGCTACACCGGCTCGTCCAAGGGGGCCACCTACGTCGGCATCGCCGCCATCGCCGCCTCCGTCGTCGCCGGCCCGTACCTGCAGGGCACGATGCTGGGCGACTGGCTGACGCTGCACAAGGAAACCGTCGCGGTGGCGCTGCCGATCTACGCCTTCTTCGCCACCGCGCTGCCGGTGTGGATGCTGCTGACCCCGCGCGGCTACCTGTCCAGCTTCATGAAGATCGGCGTGTTCGGCGCCCTGGTCGTCGGCGTCGTCTTCATCAACCCGGAGATCCGCTTCCCGGCGCTCACCGACTTCATCGCCGGCGGCGGCCCCGTGCTGAACGGCCCGGTGTGGCCCTTCATCTCGATCACCATTGCCTGCGGCGCCATCTCCGGCTTCCACGCCTTCATCGGCTCGGGCACCACGCCGAAGCTGATCGACAAGTGGAGCGACATCCGCACCGTGGCCTTCGGCGCCATGCTGGCGGAATGCATGGTCGGCGTCATGGCGCTGATCGCCGCCACCGCCCTGCACCCGGCCGACTACTTCGCCATCAACTCGACCCCGGCGGTCTTCAAGGCGCTGGGCATGGAGGTGGTGGACCTGCCGCGCCTCAGCCAGGCCATCGGCCTCGACCTCTACGGCCGCACCGGCGGCGCCGTGACGCTGGCCGTCGGCATGACCGAGATCTTCACCCGCATCCCCTGGTTCAACCACCTCGCGTCCTACTTCTTCCAATTCGTCATCATGTTCGAGGCGGTGTTCATCCTGACGGCCGTGGACAGCGGCACCCGCGTCGCCCGCTACCTGATCCAGGACCTGATCGGCGACGTCTACGCCCCGATGAAGCGGCTGGACTGGATGCCCGGTTCGATCGTCGCCAGCGTGCTGGCCTGCCTGGCCTGGGGTTACCTGCTGACGTCGGGCGACATCAACTCGGTGTGGGCGCTGTTCGGGGTGTCGAACCAGCTGATGGCCTCGGTCGGCCTGATCATCGGCGCCACCATCATCCTGCGCCTGTCGCAGAAGCGGATCTACATGCTGACCTGCCTGGTTCCGCTGGCCTACCTGTTCGTCACCGTGAACGTCGCCGGCTACTGGATGATCGCCAACGTCTACCTGAACCCGGCGGCCAAGGGGTACAACCCGTTCAACGCCGGCATCTCGATCATCATGCTGACGCTGGGCTTCATCATCCTGATCGCCGCCCTGCGGAAGTGGAAAGAACTGATCCGGATCAAGGTTTCCGCCCCGTCCGGTCTGGTACCTACCGCCGCGGAATAACCATTCGACCACGAACAGAGATGGGGATGCCGCCGAGGCGGCATCCTCCCCCATCACGAGGGTTACGACCATGGACACCCTGTTGACCGAACACGTTGTCGCTTCGCTGGCGCGGACGCCGGCGGCCGATCCCTGGCGCGGCTTCAAGCCCGGCGCCTGGCAGCGTGACGTCAACGTCCGCGACTTCATCGTCAAGAACGCCCGCCCGTACGAAGGCGACGCCAGCTTCCTGGCCGGCGCCACCGGCAAGACCAAGGCGCTCTGGGACACCGTCAAGGACCTGCTGAAGGCGGAACGCGCGGCCAAGGGCGGCGTGCTCGACGCCGACACCGAAACCTTCTCCTCCATCGTCTCGCACGCGCCGGGCTACATCGACCGTGAGCTGGAGACCATCGTCGGCCTGCAGACCGACAAGCCTCTCAAGCGCTCCCTCATGCCGTTCGGCGGCTGGCGCATGGTGAAGAACGGCCTGGAGGCCTACGGCTTCACCCCCTCGCCGAAGCTGGAGGAGATCTTCCCGCGCCTGCGCAAGACGCACAACGACGGTGTCTTCGACGTCTACACCGACGAGATGCTGCGCTGCCGCAAGTCCGGCGTCATCACCGGCCTGCCCGACGCCTATGGGCGCGGCCGCATCATCGGCGACTACCGCCGCCTCGCCCTCTACGGCGCCGATTTCCTGATCCAGGACAAGAAGGACCAGCTCAAGTCCCTCGAACTCGACCGCATCGACGACGAGACGCTGCGCCTGCGCGAGGAGATCAGCGAACAGATCAAGGCGCTGGGCGAACTGGTCGAGATGGCCGCCAGCTACGGCTTCGACGTCAAGCGCCCCGCATCCACCGCGCAGGAGGCCGTGCAGTGGACGTATCTGGCCTACCTCGCCGCGGTGAAGGAGGCCAACGGGGCGGCCATGTCGCTGGGCCGCGTCTCCAGCTTCCTCGACGCCTACATCGAGCGTGACATCAAGGAAGGCACGCTGTGCGAGGTCGAGGCGCAGGCGCTGATCGACCAGTTCGTCATCAAGCTGCGTCTGGTCCGTTTCCTGCGTACGCCGGAATACGACCAGCTGTTCTCCGGCGATCCGACCTGGGTGACGGAGTGCATCGGCGGCATGGGCCTGGACGGCCGCACGCTGGTGACGAAGAGCAGCTTCCGCATGCTGAACTCGCTCAACAACCTCGGCCCGGCGCCGGAGCCGAACCTGACCGTGCTGTGGTCGGAACAGCTGCCGGAGGGCTTCAAGGCGTTCTGCGCCGAGACCTCCATCAAGACCTGCTCGGTGCAGTACGAGAACGACGACCTGATGCGCCCGTTCTGGGGCGACGACTACGGCATCGCCTGCTGCGTGTCGGCCATGCGCATCGGCAAGCAGATGCAGTTCTTCGGCGCGCGCGCCAACCTCGCCAAGACGCTGCTGTACGCCATCAACGGCGGCAAGGACGAGGTGTCGGGCGAGCAGGTCGGCCCCACCTTCGCGCCCGTCACCGGCGACGTGCTGGAGTACGACGATGTCGTGGCGAAGTTCGTGCCGATGATGGAGTGGCTGGCCAAGGCGTACATGAACACGCTGAACGCCATCCACTATTCGCACGACAAGTACATGTACGAGCGGCTGGAGATGGCGCTGCACGACCGCGACGTGCTGCGCACCATGGCCTGCGGCATCGCCGGCCTGAGCGTGGTGGCGGACAGCCTGTCGGCGATCAGGCACGCCACGGTCAAGGTGGTGCGCGACGCGCGCGGGCTGGCAACCGAGTTTGCGATCGAGGGCGAATACCCGGCGTTCGGCAACAACGACGCGCGCGTGGACGATATCGCCGTGTGGGTGGTCGAGACCTTCATGGCCTGCATCCGCAAGCAGAAGGCCTACCGCAACGCCCTGCCGACGCAGTCGGTGCTGACCATCACGTCCAACGTGGTGTACGGCAAGAAAACCGGCTCGACGCCGGACGGGCGCAAGGCGGGCGAGCCGTTCGCGCCGGGCGCCAACCCGATGCACGGCCGCGACAAGAAGGGCGCCATCGCGTCTATGGCGTCCGTGGCGAAGCTGCCCTACGCCGACGCGCAGGACGGCATCAGCTACACCTTCACCATCGTGCCGGGCGCCTTGGGCCCGACGGAGGGCGAACGGGTGGCGAATCTGGTGGGCATGCTGGACGGCTACTTCGCCCAGGGCGGCCACCACATGAACGTCAACGTCTTCGACCGCGAGACGCTGCTGCACGCCATGGATCATCCGGAGCTGTACCCGCAGCTGACCATCCGGGTGTCCGGCTACGCGGTGAATTTCATCAAGCTGACGCGCGAGCAGCAGCTCGACGTCGTCAACCGGACCTTTCATGCGAAGCATTAAGGGCCATGCCAAGCACTAGCACCATGCCGGCCGGCGCCGCCCCTTCGGGGGCGGTGCGCGGCTGGGTTCACTCCGTTGAAACCGGCGGGACCGTGGACGGGCCGGGCATCCGGTTCGTCCTGTTCCTGTCCGGCTGCCCGCTGCGCTGCCAGTACTGCCACAACCCCGACACCCAGCACCTGCACGACGGCAAGCCCGTCTACTCGACCGAGATCGTGCAGGAGATCGGCACCTACGCCGACTTCCTGACGCGCGCCAAGGGCGGCGTGACGCTGAGCGGCGGCGAGCCGCTGGTGCAGCCGGAGTTCACCGCCGCCATCCTGCGCGGCTGCAAGGAGCTGGGCCTGCACACCGCGCTGGACACCTCCGGCTTCCTGGGCAGCCACGCCGACGACCATCTGCTGGACGACGTCGACCTCGTGCTGCTCGACATCAAGGCGTTCAAGGAATTGACCCACCGCAACCTGACCACCGTGCCGCTGCGCCCGACGCTGGCGTTCGCCGAGCGGTTGAGCGCCCTGCGCAAGCCCATCTGGCTGCGCTACGTCCTGGTGCCCGGCCTGACCGACGACCTCAAGGAGATCGAAGGACTGGCCGAGTTCGCCGCCGGTCTGGAGGTGGTGGAGCGGGTGGACGTTCTGCCCTTCCACAAGATGGGCGAGACCAAGTGGCAGGCCCTGGGCCGCCCCTACCGCCTGACCGACACCCAGCCCCCCTCGGCCGAACTGACCGGCCGGGTGCGCGACACCTTCCGCGCGGCGGGGCTGACGGCGCCGTAAGGGCTTCTGCCCCCTCCCTAACCCTCCCCCGCGTTGCGGTGGAGGGGACTGCCGCCGCTATACCCTCCACCGCAACGCGGGGGAGGGTGGCTGAGCGCAAGCGAAGCCGGGAGGGGGCTCCCCTCATACCCCCAGCTTCGGAATCGCGTGCGTGCCCAGCGCCACGCAGATGTTCTTCGTCTCCATGTAGAAGTCGAAGCTGTAGTCGCCGCCGTCGCGGCCGATGCCGCTGGCCTTGGTGCCGCCGAAGGGCGTGGGCAGGTGCCGGTTGTTCTCCGAGTTGACCCACACCATGCCGGCCTCCAGCGCCAGCGCCACGCGGTTGGCGCGGCCGACGTCGCCGGTCCAGATGTAGCCGGCAAGGCCGTACTGCACGTCGTTGGCGATCCGCACCGCCTCGGCCTCGTCGTCGAACGGAATGACCGTCAGGACGGGGCCGAAGATCTCCTCCTGCGCGATGCGCATGCGGCTGTCGGCACCGGTGAACAGCGTCGGGCGGACGTAGTTGCCCTCATCCCCCATCTCCTCGGCCCGGACGCCGCCGACGCGCACCTCCGCGCCGTCGCTGCGCGCGATGCCGCAATAGCCCAGCACCTTGTCCAGATGGCGGCGGTGGATCAGCGGCCCGACCTCCGTCTGCGGGTCCAGCGGGTGGCCGACGCGGATGCGCGTCACGCGCTCCGCCAGCCGCGCCACGAAGGCGTCGTGCACGCCGCGCTGCACCAGCAGGCGCGAGGACGAGGTGCAGCGCTGGCCGTTCAGGCTGTAGATCATGAACACCACGGCATCGAGTGCGCGGTCCAGGTCGGCGTCGTCGAAGACGATCACCGGGTTCTTGCCGCCCAGCTCGAAATGCACGCGCTTCAGCGTCGGCGCACCCTGCGCCATGATGTGGCCGCCGGTGGAGGATTCGCCGACGAACGCCACCGCCTTGATGGCCGGATGCTCGGTCAGCGTCTTGCCCGCCTCCTCGCCCAGCCCGTTGACGAGGTTGACGACGCCGGCCGGCACGCCGGCCTCCGTCATAATCTCGGCCAGCAGCATGGCGGTCAGCGGGCTCCACTCCGCCGGCTTGTGCACGACGGTGCAGCCGGCGGCCAGCGCCGGGGCGATCTTCCAGGTGGACAGCATGAAGGGCGTATTCCACGGCGTGATCACCGCCACCGGCCCGATCGGCTGGCGCACCGTGTAGTTCAAATGCTCCTTGGCCGGCAGCGACAGGCCGTTGCCTGCCTCCGGCGCGCGGTCCGCGTAGAAGCGGAAGTTCTCCGCCCCGCGTTCGGCCGCCTTGCTCATGAAGCGGATGGGCTGGCCGGTGTCCATGCTCTCGACCAGCGCGATCTCCTCGCCGCGCGCGACGATCAGGTCGGCGATGCGGTGCAGGATGGCGCGGCGCTTGTCGCCGGGCAGCGCCGCCCAGGCCGGGAACGCCGCCTGCGCGGCCCTGGCCGCCGCGTCCACGTCGGCGGCGGTGCCGGCCGCGACCTTGTTGATCACGCCGCCGTCAATGGGCGAGAGATTGTCGAACAGCGCGGCCGGAGCACCCGCCACCGGCCGGCCATCGATGAAGTGGCCGAGCGGCTTGTCCCGGAAGCGGGCGAGGTACCCTTCTGCCTTGGTCCGGTTGGTGTCGAATGCGCTGGTCATGGCGTTACACTCCCTAAGGGGGCTCGGGTGCGGCACGGGTGCCCCGGCCGTTATCGTTGCGATGTTAATATTTAACATGTTATGTAACTTGCGGCGCCTGTCAAGCGGTTTCGCAACCGGCGCCGCCGCGCTATCCTCCCGGCACTCCAGGACACCAGCATGGACACGGCCTTGCGACGCACGAAGACCGCCACCACCGCTCCTTTGGCCGAACCCACGCCGGGCGAGGATCTGCGTGCCTTCTCGCGCTCGCTGCCCATGGCACTGCTGAAGGCGCGCGAGGCGGTGATGGCGCGCTTCCGCCCGCTGCTGCGCGAGCACGACCTGACGGAGCAACAGTGGCGCGTTCTGCGCGCGCTGACCACCGTCGACGGCCTGCGCGCCGGGGAGCTGGCACGGGTCAGCTGCATCAGCATGCCCAGCCTGTCGCGCATCCTGAAGGTGCTGGAGAAGCGCGGCCTCACCGTCCGCACCGCCGAGGAGAGCGACCTGCGCGCCGTGCAGATCGCCATCTCCGCCACCGGCCGCGCGCTGGTCGCCGGCATCGGCCCGCACAGCGAGCGCCGCTACGCCGAGATCACCCAGGCCTTCGGCACCCAGCGCCTGGACGCGCTGTACGCGGAACTGGAGGCGCTGACCGCCTGCCTCGCCGGGGACGGCGACCCGCCGCCCGACGACGAGGAGTAACGACGCCGTTCCCAAATTGAGCGCACGCCGGATCCGACGGTGCAGATACGCCTTTGCGCGCTTGGGATTGCCAGGCACCGGGGAAATAATCGATGCGTCCCATAACCATAAGCTGGCGCATTGCCAAGGGAGGCGTCGGTCATCGACGAAACGCTCATGCCACAGTTCGTCATCGAGAGAGACATGCCCGGAGCTGGCCGGCTTTCCGCCGCCGACCTGAAGGGCGCCGCGCAGAAGTCCTGCGACGTGTTGCGAGAGCTTGGGCCTGACGCGCAATGGGTCCACAGCTATGTCACCGACGACAAGATCTACTGCATCTACCGCGCGACGAACGAGGACGTCATCCGCAAGCACGCGCAGATGGGGGGGTTCCCCGCTGACCGGATCTCGGTCGTTCGGGCCACCATTGATCCTACGACGGCCGAATAGCGGCCATCCTTTGCGGGCCGATGCGCTCCGGCACCTCGGCCCGCTTGGCATTCCATATCAATACCCGCCCGATCAATACCCACCCGACGGCTTCTCCGGCTGCGCCGCGCCGTCGCCGCAGAACGTCGCCGCCAGGGCGCCCAGCGCGCGGGCGTACAGCGTCGTGTCCACGCCGACGCCGACGAACAGCGCGCCCTTGGCGGCATAGCCGCGCGCCAGCGCCTCGTCGGTCGCCAGCACGCCGGGCGCCTTGCCGGCCGCGGCGACGCGGGCGATGCCGTCCTCGATGGCGGCGCGCACCTCCGGATGGCCCGGCTGGCCCAGGTGTCCCAGCGAGGCGGCGAGGTCGGCCGGGCCGAAGAACACGCCGTCCACCCCCTCCACCGCCGTGATGGCGTCCAGGTTCTCCAGCCCGCGGCGCGATTCCACCTGCACCAGCAGGCAGACCTCCGCATCCGCCTCGTGCAGGTACCGCGCGCGGCGGTTCCAGCGCGAGGCGCGCGCCAGGGCGCTGCCCACCCCGCGCACGCCGTGCGGCGGATAGCGGGTGGCGGCGACCAGCGCCGCCGCCTGCTCCGCACTCTCCACCATCGGCACCAGCAGGGTCTGCGCGCCGATGTCGAGCAACTGCTTGATCACCGCCGTGTCGCCGGTCACCGGGCGGACGATCGGGTGGCTGCGGTAGGGGGCGACGGCCTGCAGCTGGGCCAGCACGCTGCGCAGGTCGTTGGGCGCGTGCTCCCCGTCGATCAGCAGCCAGTCGAAGCCGGCCCCGGCGGCGATCTCCGCGCAATAGCCGTCGGCAAGGCCGAGCCACAGGCCGTATTGGGGACGGGCGGCCTGAAGAGCGGCCTTGAACACGTTCATCGGGCGTCTCCTCAGGCGAAGCGGAAGGCGATGGAGCCGAAGGGGCCGTAGTCGGCGTGCACCGTGTCGCCCGCCTTCACCGGCACCGGCCGGGTGAAGGATCCGGCCAGCACCACCTGTCCCGGCTCCAGCGCCACGTCGTGCGGCGCGAATTTCTTCGCCAGCCACGCGATGCCGTTGGCCGGGTGGTTCAGCACGCCGGCCGCCACCCCCGTCTCCTCGATGACGCCGTTGCGGTAGAGCAGTGCCGAGACCCAGCGCAGGTCCACTTCCATCGGCCGCATCGGCCGGCCGCCCAGCACGATGCCGGCGTTGGCGGCGTTGTCGGAGATGGTGTCCATCACCTTGCGCGGGCGCTTGCTTTCCGGGTCCACGCGGTGGCAGCGGGCGTCGATGATCTCCACCGCCGGCACCACGTAGTCGGTCGCCGACAGCACGTCGAAGATGGTGACGCCCGTGCCCTTCAGCCGTTCCTTCAGCACGAAGGCCAGCTCCACCTCCACCATCGGCGCGATGAAGCGGCCGATGGGCACGTCGCCGCCGTCGGCGAACACCATGTCGTCCAGCAGCGTGCCGTAGTCCGGCTCGTCGATCTGCGACGACTGCTGCATGGCGCGGGACGTCAGGCCGATCTTGTGGCCCCACACCGTGCGCCCCTCGGCCAGCTTCAGCTGCACCCAGGCGCGCTGGATGGCGTAGGCGTCCTCGATGGTGATCTCGGGATGGTCGAGGGAGATCTGGCGCACCGGCGTGCGCGTCCGCTCGGCCTCGTTCAGGCGATGGGCCGCGGCGCGGATGATGTCGGGGGAGAGCATGGGCGGTCAGGCCTTCTTGAAGCGCGCGTGGATGTTGTTGTGCTTGTAGGTGCCGCCCTCGCTGAACTCGATCAGCTCCATCGACAGCGCCAGGTAGCGGCGGGCGAACAGCTCGGCGAAATGGTCCTTGATGGCGGCGAACAGCTCGTCGCACGCCTTCTTCCTGACCTCCTCCGGCCGGCCGGAGCCGATCTTCAGCGTGACGTGGACGAAGGCGTCGTCCTCCGCCCCGTCGGCGACGCGGTAGTCGGTCAGGCGGATGGCGCGCGAGCGGATGCCGCCGGTCGGGAACACGCCGCCCTGGGCGATCAGGACGCCGTTGATCGCCGCCAGCAGCTCCGGCATGCGCGCCTCGGCGGCGATGTTGTCGGTGTATTCGACGATGACGTGCGGCATCGCTCGGCTCCCCCTCAGCGGACCGGGAAGACCGCGTTGATCTGGCCGGTGCCGGAGCTGGGGAAGTACGGCGTCACCACCTCCACCTTGCCCTGGTATTCATCCCAGCCCAGGGCGCCCAGCAGCATCGCCGTGTCGTGCATGAAGCCCTCGCCCCAGCACTTGTCGGCGTACATCGGCAGCATGGCGGTGAAGGTCTTCCAGTCGCCCTTCTCCCACAGCTCGACCACGCGCAGGTCGACCTGCTCCAGGAACGGGTCCCAGATCTTGTTCAGGTACTGGTCAGACACGCCGTTCTGCGCGAAGCGGTGCGACAGCGACCCGCTGGCGAAGATCGCCACGGTGCCGTCGTATTCCTCCTCGATCGCCGTGCGGACGGCGCGGCCCAATGCTGCGCTGTCCGGCAGGTTGTGCACGGTGCACATCGCGGAGATGGACACCACCTTGAACCGCTGGTCCTCGTTCATGTAGCGCATGGGCACCAGCGTGCCGTACTCCAGCGTCAGGCTGGTCTGGTCGTGCGCGCGGGTCAGCACGCCGGCCTTGGTCGCCGCGTCCGCCATCAGGTGGCCCAGGCGCGGGTTGCCGGGATAGGCATAGTCCAGGTTCTTGATGAAGTGCGGCAGCTCGTTGCTGGTGTAGGTGCCGCTGAAGTGTTCGGCGCAGTTGATGTGGTAGCCGGAGTTGACCAGCCAGTGCGTGTCGAACACCACGATGGTGTCCACGCCCAGGTCGCGGCAGCGGCGGCCGATCTCCTGGTGGCCGGCGATCGCGGCGGCGCGGCAGCCGTGGTTCGGCCCCGGCAGCTCCGACAGGTACATGGACGGGACGTGCGTGATCTTGGCGGCGAGTGCCAGCGTGCCCATGGTGCGCTCCTCCAGATTATCGTTGCTTGTTATGCGCCGGCTATGGTGTTGACCAGCCGGCCGATCCCCTCGATCTCGGTGACCACCTCGTCGCCCGGTCGCACGTCCACCAGCCCCTCCGGCGTGCCGGTGAGGATCACGTCCCCCGGCGACAGCGTCATGAAGGAGGACAGGTACGTGATCAGCGTCGGCACGTCGAAGATCATGTCCCGCGTGTGCCCTTCCTGTGTCACCCGGCCGTTCACCAGCGTGCGCAAGGTGAGGTCCATCGGATCCGGCACGTCGGCCGCGTCGACCAGCCAGGGGCCGAGCGGCGTGCAGCCGTCGCGGTTCTTCACCCGCAGGTTCGGGCGGTAGTAGTTTTCCAGGTAGTCGCGGACGGCGTAGTCGTTGGCGACCGTGTAGCCGGCCACCATCTCCAGCGCCCGTTCCTTCGGCACGTCACGGGCGGTGCGGCCGATGACCACGGCCAGTTCGCACTCGTAATGCATGAAGGCCACGTCCACCGGCCGACGCGTGCGCGCCCGGTGGCCGACGATGGTGTTGGGCCCTTTGAGGAACACCAGCGGCGTCTCCGGCGCCTTGAACGCCAGCTCCTTCGCATGGTCGGCGTAGTTGAGGCCGAGCGCGAAGACCGTGCGCGGCTGCACCGGCGGCAGCCAGACCACGTCCGCTTCGTCCAGCAACCGGCCCTCGGCGAGGCGGAGCTTGCCGTCCGCTTCCGTGGCGTGGTGGATCGCCCCTTCGAAGGCGACGCGGGCGCGCTTCATCGGGCGTCTCCTTCCAGCATGATGTCCAGGCGGCCGACGCCGGCGATCTCCACGGCGACGCGGTCGCCGGGACCGGCCTGCGGCAGGTCCAGCGCCACGCCGGCCAGCAGCACGTCGCCGGGGTTCAGCGTCATGAACTCCGTCACGTCGGCCAGCAGCCGGGGCACCGGGCGGACGAGGTCGGACAGGCGGCGGACCGCCACCTCCGCCCCGTTCACGAAGGTGCGCACGGTGAGCGCCGAGGGGTCGGGCACGGCGGCCCGCGCCACCACCTCCGGCCCCATCGGGCAGGCGCCGTCGAAACACTTCTCCCGCACCGGCGGGCGGTAGACGCTCGCACTCGGCAAGGACAGGTCGAGGACTGCCGTGTAGCCCGCCACCGCGTCCAGCGCGGTCGCCTCGCTCAGCCGCGCGGCCGGCGCGCCGACGACGACGCCCAGCGTGGCGCCCAGGTCCACCCGGTCCGCCCCCCGCGGCAGGCGCACCGTGCTCCCCGTCCCGACGTGCGTGTTGTACGGCTTGATGTAAAGCACCGGCGCCCGCGGCGGCTTGCCGTAGGGCGGCTGCGACAGCGCCTCCCCCATCCGCTCCAGCGAGGGGCGGTCGTTCAGGATGGTGCCGTAGACCAGCCCCGACACCGGGGGCGGCGTGACCGTCGTGTTCATGAATCACCCTCCGATGGCGGTGACGAGCCAGAGGCAGACGCCGGGGAAGAAGACCAGCAGCAGGATGCGCAGCAGGTCCGACGCCAGGAAGGGCAGCACGCCCAGCGCCGTCTCGCCCATCGGCACGCCCTTGGCCAGCTTGTTGATGACGTACAGGTTCATGCCGACCGGCGGGTGCACCAGCCCGATCTCCACCACCATCAGCGCCAGGATGCCGAACCACACCGACTTGTCCGCCGCCGACAGGCCGAAGAACTCCAGCCCCATGACGACGGGATAGAAGATCGGAATGGTCAGCAGGATCATCGCCAGCGAGTCCATGACGCAGCCCAGCAGGATGTAGACCGCGATGATGGTGAACAGCACCAGCAAGGGCGGCAGGCCGCTGTTCTTCACCCACTCCGCCAGCTCGTTCGGCATCTGCGAGATGGCGAGTGCGGAGTTCAGCAGGTCCGCCCCCAGCAGCACCAGGAAGATCATCGCCGTCGCCTGCGCCGTGCCGTACAGGCTCTGCACCAGGTCCTTCAGCTTCATGCCGCCGGACAGCAGCGCGATGATCCCGCACGCCGCCGCACCGATGGACGCGGCCTCCGTCGGGTTGGCCCAGCCGCCGTAGATGCCGACGATCACCACCAGGAAGACCAGCAGCACCGGCAGGATGTTGATCTGCGCCAGCAGCCGCTCCTTCCACGGCACGGGCGCGCTGGCCGGGCCGGCGGCCGGGTCGCGCCGCACGATCAGGAAGATGACGGCGAGGTAGCCGAGCGCCGCGATGATGCCCGGCACCACGGCGGCGACGAACAGCTTGCCGATCGATTCCTGCGTCAGCACCGCATAGACCACCAGCGGCACCGACGGCGGGATCAGGATGCCCAGCGTGCCGCTGGCCGCCAGCGTGCCCGTCGCCAGCCGGCCGGAGTAGCCGTAGCGCTGCAGCTCCGGCAGCGCCACCTGCCCCATGGTCGCGGCGGTCGCCAGCGACGACCCGCAGATGGCGCCGAAGGCGGCGCAGGCCGCCGTGGAGGCCATGGCCAGCCCGCCGCGCCAGTGCCCGATCAGCGCCCCCGCCGCCCGGAACAGTGCGCGCGACAGCCCGCCGTGCGTGGCGAACTGCCCCATCAGCAGGAACAGCGGGATGACCGCGAGGTCGTAGTTGGAGAAGCGCGCGTAGACGAGGTTGTTCAGCGTGAACAGCAGCGCCAGCGTGTTGCCGCCGTTGATCACCAGATAGATGCCCGCCCCCGCCAGCGCCATGGCCACACCGATGTGCAGGCGCAGCGCCAGCAGCGCCAGGAGCCCGGCGAAGCCGGCCAGACCGACCGCGGTGCCGCTCATCCCTCATCCTCCTCGCCCACGAAATCACGGACGGCGCGGTGCGCGGCGCAGGCCGCGGTCAGCGCCAGGCTGGGCACCAGCGCCGCCACCGGCAGCCACACGGGGATGGAGAGCAGCGGCGTCACCTCCCCCGCCTCGCGGATGTCGACAGCCTGCAGCCCGGTGCGCCACGCCAGCACCGCCATGACCAGCGCCAGCAGCAGGTCCGCCACCCCATCCAGCGGGCGGCGCAGCCACGCCGGCGCCTTCTCGGTGAAGAAGTCGACGCGCAGGTGCTCACCCTGGATGGTGCAGTAGGGCAGCAGGGCGGCCGCGGCGGCCGCCGTGCCGGCCTGCATCATCTCGACGTCGCCGGTGATCGGCGCGTTCGCCAGCTTGCGCCCGACGATCGACACCAGCGACATCGCGATCAGCCCCAGGAGCGCCGCCCCGCCCAGCAGCGCGAAGCCCTTGGCCGCCTGGATCAGCGCCCGCTCGACCACGTCGTGCGGCGCCAGCTCGATGGGAATTCCGATCGGCTCGTTCATCGTCCCGCACCCGGCCGGGGATCAGTGGGCGGCGGCGAGGCTGCGGGCGGAGGCGGCCAGCGCCGCGGCGTCGATGCCCTTGGCCGTCATGTCCTTCACCCACTCCTCCTCGACCGCCCTGGCGGCGGTGCGCATGGCCTCGTAATCGACGGCGGACTGCCGGGTGATGGTGCCGCCCTCGGCCAGGACCAGCTTGCGGGTGGACGTGGCGGCCTCGTCCCACACGCGGCCGAAGGTCTCGACCAGCGCCGGGCCGCTGTTGCGGTCCACCGCGGCCTTCAGGTCG
>NZ_DASPMG010000270.1:0-26653 GCF_035627195.1 Azospirillum sp. | reverse complement strand
GGCCGAGCGGCAGAACTTCGAGGAGCTGTTCGCCTGGCACGCCGCCGGCCGCCTGCACCCGCGCATCGACCGCGTCCTGCCGCTGGAAAAGGCGGCCGAGGCGCTGACCGCGCTGCGGGACCGCGCGGTGACGGGAAAGATCGTGCTGACCGTAGCGGAGTGACGGGGCCTGCGTGACGTTGGGCCGCGCTGGCGCTTGGCCCAACCTACGGCGGCGTGCTTTCGTCCGTAGGTTGGGCCAACCGAAGGGCGGCCCAACGTCAGCCATCCCCTACCCCACCAGCACCACACCCTGCTCCACCAGCGCGTCGATGGCCGCGTCGTCGTAGCCGGCGGCGCGCAGGACGGCGCGGGAATCGGCGCCGAAGGCCGGTGGGGCGGTGTGCACCGTGCCCGGCGTGCGGCTCATCTTCACCGGGATGCCGGTGCCGCGGTAGCCGTCGACGCCGACCACCATGTCGCGGTGCGCGGTGTGCGGGTGCTCCAGCGCGTCCTTCACGGTGCGCACGGCGCCGGCCGGGACACCGGCGGCCAGCAACTGCGATTCCAGCGCGTCGGCGTCGGCGTCCCTCAGGCGCTCCGCCAGGACGGCGCTCAGGGCCGGGCGGTTGGCGATGCGGTCGGCGTTGGTGGCGAAGCGCGGGTCCTTCGCCACATCCGGCACGCCCAAGAGCGCGCACAGCTTGACGAACTGGCCGTTGTTGCCGATGGCGAGGTAGATCGGCTTCGTGCGCGTGGCGAACATGTCGTAGGGCGCGATGTTCGGGTGCGAGTTGCCGGCCGCCTTCGGCACCGCGCCGGACATCAGGTGGTTGGCCGCGTGCGGGTGCAGCATGCTGATGGCGCAGTCGTACAGCGGCACGTCCAGCTTCTGCCCCAGCCCGGACCGGTTGCGCTCCACCAGCGCCGAGAGGATGCCGATCACGGCGATCAGGCCGGTGCCGATGTCGATGATCGGCGTGCCCATGCGCAGCGGGCCGGTGCCGGGGTCTCCGTCGGTGACGGGCGTTCCGTTGATGCTCATGGTGCCGGTCATCGCCTGCACCACCGCGTCGTAGCCCGGCAGCCCGCCCAGCGGCCCGTCCTCGCCGAACCCGGTGATGTGGCAGTAGACCAGCCGCGGGAAACGTTCCTTCAGCACCGCGTCGTAGCCCAGGCCCCAGCGCTCCAGCGTGCCGGGCTTGAAGTTGTGGACCAGCACGTCCGCCCCGTCGAGCAGGCGGAACAGCACCGCGTGCCCCTCCGGCCGCGACAGGTCCAGCGCCAGCGAGCGCTTGTTGCGGTTGGCACCGGAGAAGTAGGCGCTGAGCCCGTCCTTGAACGGCGGCCCCCACTGCCGGGTCTCGTCGCCCTGCGGCGGCTCGACCTTGATCACCTCCGCGCCATGGTCGGCGAGGGTCTGCGTGCAGTACGGCCCGCCCAGCACGCGGCTGAGATCGACGACGCGGATGCCGGCGAGCGCGCCGGACGGCAGCGGAAGGGTCATTGCGCTCCTCATGCAAGAACGCGGACTATGGGCGATACGGACGGTTCCTGTCGATGCCCTGCGGGCGCATCCTGCCTGCGCGCCCGCAAATTCTGCTATGCAAAATCACGTTTCACAGATTCTTGACCGGCCGCGCGGGAGCGTGCCAGACTGCCGCCCGACGATGAAAAAGCCCGTCCCGCCGGAAGCGGGATCAAGAACGGAATCCCTAGAGCGGAATCCAAGGAGGAACCGTATGTTCGAGTGTTCGCCCCGCGCCGAAGAGCTGCGCCAGCGCCTGCTCCGTTTCATGGACGCGCACATCTACCCCAACGAGCACGCCGTCCATGAGCACGAGAATGGCCCCGACCGCTGGCAGCCGGTTCCCCTGATCGAGGAGCTGAAGGCGAAGGCGAAGGCCGACGGGCTGTGGAACCTCTTCCTGCCTGAGAGCGAGTACGGCGCCGGCCTGACCAACCTCGACTACGCGCACCTGTGCGAGATCATGGGCCGCGTCTCCTTCGCGGCGGAGGTGTTCAACTGCTCCGCCCCCGACACCGGCAACATGGAGACGCTGGTCCGCTACGGCAACGAGGAGCAGAAGGAGCGCTGGCTGAAGCCTTTGCTGGCCGGCGAGATCCGCTCCTGCTTTTCGATGACGGAGCCGGCGGTGGCGTCCTCAGACGCCACCAACATCGAATGCTCGATCCGGCGCGACGGCGACGAGTACGTCATCAACGGCCGCAAGTGGTGGTCGTCGGGCGCCACTGACCCGCGCTGCAAGATCGCCATCGTCATGGGCAAGACGAACCCGGACGAGAAGCGCTACCGCCAGCAGTCGATGGTGCTGGTGCCGCTCGACACGCCGGGCGTCAAGGTCGTGCGCCCCCTCAGCGTCTTCGGCTACGAGCACGCGCCGCACGGCCATGCCGAGATCGTCTACGACAACGTGCGCGTGCCGGTAACCAACGTGCTGCTGGGCGAGGGCCGCGGCTTCGAGATCGCGCAGGGCCGCCTGGGTCCGGGGCGCATCCACCACTGCATGCGCACCATCGGCCTGGCCGAACGCGCGCTGGAGCTGATGGTGGCCCGCGTGCGCGAGCGCGTGGCGTTCGGCAAGCGGCTGGCCGACATGGGTTCGATCCGGCAGGACATCGCCTATTCCCGCATCGAGATCGAACAGGCGCGCCTGCTGACGCTGAAGGCCGCGCACATGATGGACACGGTCGGCAACAAGGTGGCCAAGCGCGAGATCGCCATGATCAAGGTGGTGGCCCCGCAGATGGCCTGCCGCGTCATCGACCGCGCCATCCAGGCGCACGGTGCGGCCGGCGTGTGCCAGGACACCGTGCTGGCGGCTGCCTATGCCAAGGTGCGCACGCTGCGCCTTGCCGACGGCCCGGACGAGGTGCACCTGGAAGCGCTCGCCAAGCAGGAGATCGGCTGAGCGTTCAGTCTCTGCACTGCATAGCTTTGCCCCCCTCCCTAACCCTCCCCCGCCGTGGGCGGTGGAGGGGACTGCCGCCGCTTCGGCACACAACCCTCCACCTCGAAGAGGGGGAGGGTGGCCGAGCGAAGCGGAGGCCGGGAGGGGGCAAAACTCTTCAAGGATCCACGCATCAGGACCGCCCATGCCCGCCGACCAGCCGCTGATCACCCCCGCCCCCCTGCCCGGCGCCGTGTTCGAGGCGGTGCCGGACCTCGTCCGCCGTCATGCCGCCGAACGCCCGGACCATCCGGCGGTGCGCGACGGCGACCGCACGGTGTCCTGGGCGGACCTCGGCGCCTGGGTGGAGCGCATCGCCGCGCGGCTGCGCGCCGACGGCCTGCGCACCGGCGACCGGGTGGCCGGACTGTCCGAGAACTCGGCCGAGTACGTGGCGCTCTACCTGGGCACGCTGGCGGCCGGCGGATGCATGGCGCCGCTGCCGACCTCGGCGACGGCGGAGGCGCTGGCCGGCATGCTGGCCGACAGCGGGGCGCGCTTCCTGTTCGCCTCCGCCCTGCACCGCGCCACCGCCGACGCCATCGCCACGGACACGCACGCTGGTGTCGGGCTCGACTTCGGCGACGGCCGCTGGCGGGGGCTGGACGACTGGATCGGCGACGCGGCCCCCATGCCGCCGGTGGCGGTGCAGCCGGGGGACTGGTTCGACATCATCTACAGCTCCGGCACCACCGGCGTGCCGAAGGGCATCCTGCACGACCACCTCTTCCGCTCCCGCCAGAACGTGCGGCAGGCGGTGTTCGGCCTGGGCGGGGAGGCGACGACGCTGCTCGCCACGCCGCTCTATTCCAACACCACGCTGGTGGCGCTGCTGCCCACGCTGTCGGGCGGCGGCACCGTGGTGCTGATGCGCAAGTTCGACGCGCGCGGCTACCTGGAACTGGCGCAGCGCGAGCGCGTCACCCACACCATGCTGGTGCCGGTGCAGTACGAGCGCATCCTGGCCCTGCCCGACTTCGACCGCTTCGACCTGTCGTCCTTCCAGGCCAAGCTGTCGACCAGCGCCCCCTTGCGCGGGCCGGTGCTGCGCCAGATCCTCGACCGCTGGCCGGGCAAGATGTTCGAGGTCTACGGCATGACCGAGGGCGGCGTCAGCACCGTGCTGGACGCCACATCCTTCCCCGACAAGCTGGATTCCGTGGGCCGGCCGAGCACCGGGGCGGTGGTCCGCATCCTCGACCAGGACGGGCGCGACGTGCCGCCCGGCGCGGTGGGCGAGATCGTCGGCCGCTCTCCCATGATGATGACCGGCTATCACAACGCGGACACGCTGACGCACGAGCTGATCTGGCGGAGCCCCGAGGGGGAGGTGTTCTTCCGCTCCGGCGACCTGGGCCGCATCGACGAGGACGGGTTCCTCTACCTGCTCGACCGGCGCAAGGACATGATCTTGTCCGGCGGCTTCAACGTCTATGCCAGCGACCTGGAGCGCGTGCTGCTGGCGCACGAGGCGGTGGCCGAGGCGGCGGTGATCGCCATCCCCAGCAAGGAATGGGGCGAGACGCCGCTGGGCCTCGTGGTGCTGAAGCCCGGCCCGGAGGTGGAGGCGGCGGAGTTGCTGGCCTGGGCCAACGCGCGCCTGGGCAAGACGCAGCGCCTGTCGGGCGTGGAGTTCCGCACCACCCTGCCGCGCAGCTCCATCGGCAAGGTGCTGAAGCGCGAGCTGCGGGCACCGTACTGGGCGGGGTGACTGGGGCGGGGTGACGGCGCCCTACCCGCCCGGCGCCATGCCGAGGGTCGTCATCCGCTCATAGAGCGAGGCGCGGGAGATGCCCAGCAGCTTCGCCGCCTTGGCCTTCACGCCGCCGGCCTCCGCCAAGGCGGCGGTGATGGCGGCGCGCTCCGTCCGGTGCAGCACCTCCGACAGCGGGCGCACGCCGTTGGCGCCCGCGAGGTCCTCCGCCTCGCCGCCCTCGCCGGGCGGCAGGACGGCGGCGATGTGGCCGGCGGTCACCACCGGCTCGTCGGTCAGGGCGGCCAGACGCTCCAGCACGTTGTACAGCTCGCGCACGTTGCCGGGCCAGCCGTAGGCGCGCAGCGCGGCGATGGCGCCGTCCGTCAGCTCGCGCGGGGGCGAGCCCTGCTGGAGGGCGAGGCGGTCGAGGATGGCGTCGGCGATTCCCTCGATGTCCTCCGACCGTTCGCGCAACGGCGGCAGGGTGATCGGCACGACGTTGAGGCGGTAGTAGAGGTCGGCGCGGAACTGCCGGTCGCGCACCAGGGATGCCAGATCGCGGCTGGTGGCGGCGATGATGCGCACGTCCACATGGATGACCTTGTTGGAGCCCAAGGGCTCGATCTCCCGCTCCTGCAGCACGCGCAGCAGCTTGGCCTGAAGGGTGAGCGGCATGTCGCCGATCTCGTCCAGGAACAGGGTGCCGCCGTTGGCCAGCTGGAACTTGCCCTCGCGCATGCGGCGGTCGGCGCCGGTGAAGGCGCCCGGGGCGACGCCGAAGAACTCCGCCTCCAGCAGGGTTTCGGGGATGGCGGCCACGTTGATGCCGACGAAGGGCCGGCTGGCGCGCGGGCTGGCGGCGTGGATGGCCTGGGCCAGCAGTTCCTTGCCCGTGCCGGTCTCGCCCAGCAGCAGCACGGTGGAATCCATCTGCGCTGCGCGGCGGGCAAGGCGCTTGATCTCGCGCACGGACTCGCTGACGCCGAGGAACTGGGAGAAGGAGTACTTGGCGCGCCGTTCGTGGGCCAGTTCCTGCTGGGTGCGGGTCAGCTCCTCTTGCAGCCGCTGGTATTTGGAGACCAGCGGGCGCAGGGACTCCGCGCGGTCGTAGAGCGCGAAGCCGACGGCGCCGATGGTCTCGCCGTCCGGCGCCTTCAGCGGCAGGCGGCTGACGACCAGCGCGCGCTCCCCCACCTCCATGATGTCGATGAGGATCGGCTGGCCGGTCTCGACGACGCGGCGCATCAGGCTGTTGGGGATGACCTCCTCGACCGGCTTGCCCAGCACCTCGCCCTGGATGCCCAGGAGCGTACGGTACTTGGGGTCCATCCAGGCGACGCGGGCGTTGCGGTCCACCGCGACGGCGCCGACGCAGCTTTCCGCCAGATGCTCGAACAAGGTCTGGACCGCGTGTTGCCGCAGCGCCTCGAAATCGAGGGTGTCGCTCACGGAAGCCTCCCGGGTGTACCGCCGCCCCTCAACAGAGATGGCGTGGTAATCCCTACCATTCAATCAGTCGAAGCTTAAGCCTCCGAATGGAACGACCTTGCCCGGGCGCCGCATAGGCCGTCGGTTATAGCCTATGCGGCGGTCTGGACCAGCGCGGGGACTTGCGCACGCGGCGACGGGCCGTCCTTCAACCCCATGGGGCCGGTGCCGAAGATCTCCGCGCGCATGGGCTGGGGTGCCGTGATGATCGGCGTGAAGTCCATGTGGGCGAGGATGTCGCGGGCGATGTCGATGCCGGGCGCCACCTCCACCAGTTCCAGCCCGTCGCGGCGCAGCGCGAAGACGCAGCGCTCGGTCACGTACAGCACCGGCTGGCCGAGCGAGGCGGCGTAGGGGCCAGAGAAGGTGACCTGCTCCACCGCGCGGGTGAACTTGCGGCTGGTCCCCTCGCGCAGGATGCGCAGGCACCCATCCTCCACCGCCACCTTCAGCCCGCCCGCCGTGAAGGTGCCGGCGAAGACGAGGCGGCGGGCGTTCTGCGAGATGTTGATGAAGCCGCCCGCCCCCGCCAGCCGGTCGCCGAAGCGGCTGACGTTCACGTTGCCGGCCGCGTCGCACTGCGCCAGCCCCAGGCAGGCGAGGTCCAGCCCGCCGCCGTCGTAGAAGTCGAACTGCTGGTTCTGGTCGATGATCGATTCCGCGTTGACGGCGGAGCCGAAGTTCAGCCCGCTGGCCGGCACGCCGCCGATGATGCCGGGTTCCGCCGTCATGGTGACGCGGTCGAGGATGCGCTCCTCCGCCGCCACGGCGGCGACACCCTCCGGCATGCCGATGCCCAGGTTGATGACGGCCCCGTCCTGAAGCTCGAACGCGGCGCGCCGCGCGATGATCTTGCGCTCGTCCAGCTCCATCGGCGGCAGGCGGTCGAGCGGCACGCGGATCTCGCCGGAGAAGGCGGGGTCATAGGCGTTGCCGTAGGTCTGCATGTGGTTCTCCGGCGCCGCCACGACGACGCGGTCGACCAGGATGCCCGGCACCTTGACCAGCTTGGGGTTCAGCGTGCCGGCCTCGGCCACCCGCTCCACCTGCGCGATGACGATGCCGCCGGAGTTGCGCGCCGCCGTCGCCATGGCCAGCGCATCCAGCGTCAGCGTCTCCCGCTCGAAGGACAGGTTGCCGTGGGTGTCGGCCGTGGTGGCGCGGATGAAGGCCACGTGCACGGGCATGGCCTTGTAGAACAGCCACTCCTCGCCGGCGAAGGTGACGCGCTCGACGATGTCCTCGGTGGTGGCGGCGTTGATGCGGCCGCCGTCCAGGCGCGGGTCGACGAAGGTGTTCAGCCCCACCTTGGACAGCGTGCCCGGCCGGCCGGCGGCGATGTCGCGGTAGAGGTGCGAGATGCAGCCCTGCGGCAGGTTGTACGCCTCGATCCGCCCGTCCAGCGCCAGCCGGCCCATCTTCGGAATGAGGCCCCAGTGGCCGCCGACCACGCGCTTGACCAGCCCCTCGTGCGCCAGCCGATTGAGCCCCTTGTCCTTGCCGTCGCCCTGGCCGGCGGCGAAGAGGATGGTGAGGTTGCGCGGGCTGCCGGTCTCCAGGAACCGGCGCTCCAGCCCGGCCAGCAGCTCGTCCGGCACGCCGCAGCCGACGAAGCCGGAGTTGCACAACACGCTGCCGTCGCGGATGAGCGCCACCGCGTCTTCGACCCTCACCACCTTGCCCGTGCGGCTGGTGTGCACCATGGCGTTTCTCCTCTCCCTGCTTGTCGTTGCGCCCGTGCGGGCGGGTTTGGCGGAACGTCGCAAACCGCGTGCCACGCTTGGGTATTGGGCGAAGGCGTTGGAATCGTTGGGGGTGCGGGGTGAATGCGCGCGGTGGCGCGTCGGGGCGGCGGACAGGAGCGTCGGGGTGGTGGACAGAGGGGCAGAACGGAACTTGACGGCCGGCGCCGTCGGGATGAAATGTTGATCGAGGAGAAGGCCATGCCGCCGAACAACGCCAAAGATCGGCTAACCCACGTCCTGCGGTCCTTGCGGGGCGAACGCGGCCGGCTGCGCGAGCGCGGCATTCACCATCTCTCCGTCTTCGGATCGACCGCCCGCGAGGAGGCAGGAGCAGACAGCGACGTTGACCTGATCGTCGATCTGGAGCCGGCCGGGAACATGGACATTTTCGATCTTGCGTCCATCGCGGCTGAACTTGAGACCGTTCTGGGCACGCGCGTCGATCTGGTCCGCCGCGGCGCCATGAAGCCGCATGTAGCCCAAGCCGCAGCACGGGAGGAAATCCGTGTCTTCTAGCGATGTCGCCCGGCGTTTGCACGATATCCTCGACAACGTCGCGCGCATCCGTCGCCACACGGGGGGCCTGACGGTGGAGACGTTCCTGGAGGACGAAAAAACACAAGATGCGGTGGAGCGCTGCCTGGAGCGGATCGCGGAAGCGGCCCGCAAGATCGGTGATGTGCTCGACCAGCGATATCCGGACGTCGAGTTCCACAAGCTTCGCCAGTTCGGCAGCGTCCTGCGCCACGACTACGACGGCGTCGACGCCGATCTGGTGTGGATCGCGGTTACCAAACGCCTGCCACTCATCGAAGCGGCCTGCCGAAAGGAACTCGGGCTGGCATAAAAAATCCGGGGGCCTTTCGGCCCCCGTCAGTTTACCCCCGTGAACCCTTGGCTCAGCGCGCCTTGTTCAGCAGGTGCTGGACCTCGCCGACGATGCCGCGGCGGAACAGCAGGACGCAGACTACGAAGATGGCGCCGATCACCACCGTCACCGGCAGGTTGGTGGCGGCCAGGTAGTTCTGCAGCGTCACCACCAGCGCCGCGCCCACCACCGGGCCCAGCAGCGTGCCCATGCCCCCCAGCAGCGTCATCAGCACCACCTCGCCCGACATCTGCCACGTCACGTCGGTCAGGCTGGCCAGCTGGAAGACCAGCGCCTTGGTGCTGCCGGCCAGACCGGCCAGCGTCGCCGACAGCACGAAGGCCAGCAGCTTGTAGCGCTCCGTCCGGTAGCCCAGCGACACGGCGCGCGGCTCGTTCTCGCGGATGGCCTTCAAGACCTGCCCGAAGGGCGAGTGCACCGTGCGCCAGATCAGCGCGAAGCTGAAGACGAAGATCGCCAGCACCGTGTAGTACATGGCCAGCGGGTCCTGCAGATCGATGATCCCGAACAGGTATCCGCGCGGCACCGCCTGGATGCCGTCCTCGCCGCCGGTGAACTTCAGCTGGAGCGCCATGAAGAACACCATCTGGCTGAGCGCCAGCGTGATCATGGCGAAGTAGATGCCCTGCCGCCGGATGGCGATGGCGCCGAACGCCAAGCCCAGCACGGCTGCGAACAGCATCCCCATCAGGATTGCCAGTTCTGGCGTCAGGCCCCACACCTTGGCGGCGTGCGCCGTGACGTAGGCGGAGCCGCCGAAGAATGCCGCGTGGCCGAAGGACAGCAGGCCGGCGAAGCCGATCAGCAGGTTGAAGGCGCAGGCGAACAGCGCGAAGCACAGCACCTTCATCAGGAAGACGGGATAGAACTGGAAGGGTGCGGCCACCGCCAGCAACAGCCCGAGGACGAACCAGAGATTGCGGTTGGAAAGGCCGGTCGCCGGACGGACGACCACGTCGGCCACATCAGTGTTCACAGCCATGGATCAGCGCTCCCGCCCGAAGAGGCCCGCGGGCTTGATGAGGAGGACGACCGCCATCACGACGAAGATGACGATGTTGGAGGCTTCCGGGTAGAAGACCTTGGTCAGGCCTTCCAGGAGGCCGAGGCCCAGCCCGGTGACGATGGCGCCCAGGATGGATCCCATGCCGCCGATCACCACCACCGCGAAGACGATGATGATCAGGTTCGATCCCATCAGCGGGTTCACCTGGTAGATGGGTGCCGCCAGCACGCCCGCCAGCCCGGCCAGGGCCACGCCGAAACCGTAGGTGGCGGTGATCATGATCGGCACGTTGATGCCGAAGGCCTGCACCAGCACCGGGTTTTCCGTGGCGGCGCGGAGGTAGGCGCCGAGCTGCGTGCGCTCGATCGCGTACCACGTGCCCAGGCACACCATCAGCGACGCCACCACGACCCAGCCGCGGTAGTTGGGCATGAACATGAAGCCCAGGTTCTGCCCGCCCTTCAGCGCATCCGGGATCGGGTACGGCATGCCCGACACGCCGAACTGGTGACGGAACCCGCCCTCCAGCATCAGCGCCAGCCCGAACGTCAGCAGCAGGCCGTACAGGTGGTCCAGCTTGTAGAGCCTACTCAGCAGCGTCTTCTCCAGCACGACGCCGACGAGGCCGACCACGGTGGGGGCCAGGAACAGCGCCCACCAGTAGCCGACACCGGCCCATTGCAGCAGCATCCACGCCGCGAACGCGCCCAGCATGTACTGCGCCCCGTGCGCGAAGTTGATGACGTTCAGCATGCCGAAGATCACCGCCAGACCGAGGCTGAGCAGCGCGTAGAACGACCCGTTGATCAGGCCCAGCAGCAGCTGGCCGAACAGGACCTGCGGGGCCACCCCCAGCAGCTCGACCATGATCCTCCCTCCCTATTCGTAAATGACGGCACGCCTCCCCTCTCCCGCGACGGGAGAGGGGAGTGCGGGCGGCTTCAGTTCTGCGCCAGCTTGACCAGCGGGCAGCCGCTGTTCTTGGGCTCAAGGAAGGCCTGCGCGGCGGGGATGGTGGAGACGATCCGGTAATAGTCCCACGCCCCCTTGGACTCGGCCGGCTTCTTCACCTGGGCCAGGTACATGTCGTGGAAGACGCGGCCGTTCTCGGCGATCTTGCCGTTCTTCATCAGCATGTCGTTGACCGGCGTAGCGCGCATCTTGGCCGCCACCTTCTCCGCGTCGTCGCTGCCCACCGCCTGCACCGCTTGCAGGTAATGGCGCACCGAGGAATAGACGCCGGCCTGGATCATGGAGGGCTTGCGGCCGACCTTCTCCTCGAACTTCTTGGCCCAGGCGCGGGTCTCGTCGTTCATGTCCCAGTAGAAGCCGGTGGTCAGCAGCAGGCCCTGCGCGGTCTGAAGGCCCAGCGCGTGCACGTCGTTGATGAACAGCAGGAGGCCGGCCAGACTCTGCCCGCTCTGGGTGATGCCGAACTCGGCCGCCTGCTTGACGGCGTTGGTGGTGTCGCCGCCGGCGTTGGCGAGGCCGATGACCTCGGCGCCCGAGCCCTGGGCCTGCAGCAGGTAGGAGGAGAAGTCGGCCGTGCCCAGCGGATGGCGGACGGCACCCTTCACCGTGCCGTTCAGCTGCTTGACCATGTTGGTGGTCTCGGCCTCCAGCGAGTGGCCGAAGGCGTAGTCGGCGGTGATGAAGTACCAGCTCTTCTTGCCCTGCTCGACCAGTGCGCGGCCCGTGCCGGCGGCCATGGCGTGGTTGTCGTAGGTCCAGTGGAAGCCGGTGGGCGAGCACGACTTGCCGGTCAGGTCCGTCGAGCCCGGGCCGGACATCAGGAAGATGCGCTTCTTGTCCTTGGTGATGCCCTGCACGGCGAGTGCGGCGGCCGAGTTCGGCACGTCGGCGACGACGTCGACCTTGTCGGTGTCGATCCACTGGCGGGCCAGGTTGGCGGCGATGTCGGCCTTGTTCTGGTGATCGCCGGTGATGATCTCGATGGTGGCGCCGGCCACCTTGCCGCCGAACTCCTCCGCCGCCATGCGGGCGGCGACGGCGGAGCCCTCGCCCGCGATGTCGGCGTAGATGCCCGAGCGGTCGTTCAGCACGCCGATCTTGATGACGCTGTCGGAGACCTGGGCCTGGGCGGTGCCGGACACGAGGGCCGCAACGGCGGCGCCGGTCAGAAGAAGGGTACGCATGGTGTCTCTACTCCCTGTGTTTTGTGGGTTTGTGGGTGAGTTCTTGCGTCGCATTGCCCCCACCCGGCTCGCTAACGCTCGCCACCCTCCCCCGCTTCGCAGGAGAGGGTTTGTCGGCCGAAGCGGCGGAGTTCCCTCCCCTGCGAAGCGGGGGAGGGTTAGGGAGGGGGCAAGACCTTGCTACACGCCCAAGTATTCGTGGAGCTTTGTCATGTTCTGCTCCAGGGCGTCGTTGGGGATCATGTCCACCACGTGCCCTTCCTCGAACACGTAATGGCGGTCGGCGATGGTGGCGGCGAAGCGGAAGTTCTGCTCGACCAGCAGGATCGTGAAGCCCTTCTGCTTGAGTGCGCGCACGGCCACGCCGATCTGCTCGATGATGACCGGGGCGAGGCCTTCGGTGGGTTCGTCCAGCAGGATCAGGGTGGCGCCGGTGCGCAGGATGCGGGCGATGGCCAGCATCTGCTGCTCGCCGCCCGACAAACGCGTGCCCTGGGTGGAGCCGCGCCCCTTCAGGTTGGGGAACAGGTCGTAGATCTGCTGGACCGTCATCCCGCCCGGCTTGACCACCGGCGGCAGCATCAGGTTCTCGTCCACGCTGAGCGACGCGAAGATGCCGCGCTCCTCCGGCACGTAGCCGATGCCCAGGCGCGGGATCTTGTGCTGGGCCATGCCGATCAACTCCCGGCCCTGGAAGGTGATCGAGCCCTGGCGCTTGCCGACGATGCCCATGATGGACCGCATCGTCGTCGTCTTGCCGGCCCCGTTGCGGCCCAGCAAGGTCACCACCTCGCCCTGGCGCACCTCAAGGCTGACGCCGTGCAGCACGTGGCTCTCGCCGTAGAAGGCGTGCAGATCCTTCACCTCCAGCATCGGCGCGCCGACGGCGGCGGTGGCGGGGATGTCGAGCATCACGGAATCAGGCATGACCGCCTCCCACGTTGCCGGAGCCCATGTAGGCCTCCATGACCTGCGGATCGCGCGAGACGACCTCGTACGGCCCTTCGGCCAGGATCTCGCCGCGGCGCAGCACGGTGATGGTGTCGGACAGGTCGGCGACGACGCTGAGGTTGTGCTCCACCATCAGGATGGTGCGGTCGGCGCCGACGCGGCGGATCAGCTGGGCGGTGCGCTCGATGTCCTCGTGGCCCATGCCGGCCAGCGGCTCGTCCAGCAGCAGCACCTCCGGGTCGAGCGCCAGCGTGGTGGCGATCTCCAGCGCGCGCTTCCGGCCGTAGGGCAGCTCGGCCGCCAGATGGTCGGCCCAGGGGGTGAGGTTCACCGCCTCGATCAGCTCGTGCGCCTTGTCGTGCAGGGCGTGCAGGCTGGCTTCCGGCTTCCAGAAATGGAAGGTGCTGCCGACGTGCCGCTGCAGCGCCACGCGCACGTTCTCCAGCACGGAGAGGTGCGGGAAGACGGCCGAGATCTGGAAGGAGCGCACCATGCCCATCCGCGCGATGTCGGCCGGCTTGGTGCCGGTGATGTCCTTGCCCTTGTAGATGATGCTGCCGCTGGTCGGCGTAAGGAACTTGGTGAGCAGGTTGAACACCGTGCTCTTGCCCGCCCCATTGGGCCCGATCAGCGCGTGGATCGTTCCGCGCCGGACCTTGAGGTTGACCTCCTTCACCGCCACGAAGCCCTTGAACTCCTTGGTGAGTCCGCGCGCCTCGAGAATTGTTCCGTCGTCCATGCCCTTGGGCCTCCGTCTCTCTTGCGGGCGGACGCCGCGCCGCCGGCGGACACGGGAGGTTGGGGAAGAAACCTCCCGTGTCCGCCGGCTCTCCGGATCACGGCCGATCGAGGGATGGCCGGCGGACGGCGCCCGAGGGAGGCGCCGTCCGGCACGAAAGCCCGCCGGCCGGGGGAGCCGTAACGAACGGGCATGATCGTCGATCTGGAGAAGCGCGTGGCGCCTGCGTCTACCCTCCCTGCCGTCGCCTTTTCCGTCCGGGCCTGATGCCCGGCGGCGGGACGTTTGCACACCTATTGGCAAGCGCCGTGCCAAGTGCCGGAGAAAACGGCCGAACGGCGGATTGTCAGGGGTTTGGAGCGATCGGCCGCCCCCGCCCGTTCGGGTCACCCCGCCCGGAGTGTCGGATCGGCGGACGTTTCCGTCGGCGGGGCAGACACGGCGAGGCGGACCCGGCGAGGCAGGCACGGGAACTCGGACAGCGCCGCACGGGTTCAGATATCCGGCGGTGTACGCCCGGAAGATGGAGCGTCCGATGCAGCTGAAGGTCCTCGCCCTCGTCCTTGCCGGCGGCAAGGGAACCCGCCTCATGCCCCTGACGAAGGAGCGGGCGAAGCCGGCGGTGCCCTTCGGCGGCAAGTACCGCATCATCGACTTCGTGCTGTCGAACATGGTGAACTCGGGCATCTACTCGATCTACGTGATGACCCAGTTCAAGAGCCAGTCGCTGATCCAGCACCTGCGCGACGGCTGGCAGTTCGGCGGCATGCTGAACAGCCAGTTCATCATCCCCGTCCCCGCCCAGATGCGTTCGGAAGGCGAGGAATGGTACCGCGGCACCGCCGACGCCGTGTTCCAGAACGCCAATCTGATCGAACAGTCGGAGCCCGACCTCGTCCTGCTGTTCGGCGCCGACCACGTCTACCGCATGAACGTGCGCGAGATGATCGAGTACCACATGGCCAAGCAGGCGGACGTCACCATCTCCGCCATCCCGGTGGACAGGAAATACGCCAAGGACTTCGGCGTTCTGCAGATCGAGCCGGACGGGCGCATCACCGGCTTCATCGAGAAGCGCGCCGACGCGCCGACCATCCCCGGCGATCCGGACCGCGTGCTCGCCTCCATGGGCAACTACATCTTCTCGCGCAACTGCCTCCTGAAGATGGTGTACGAGGACGCCGCGCGCGCGGACAGCAGCCACGACTTCGGCAAGGACATCCTGCCGCGCCTCGTCGGCTCCTCCTCCATGTACGCCTACGACTTCAAGACCAACCGCATTCCGGGACAGGCCGAGCACCAGCCGGCCTACTGGCGCGACGTCGGCACGCTGGACGCGTACTACGAGTCCAACATGGACATGCGGGCCATCGACCCGCCGCTGGACATCTACAACCGCGCATGGCCTCTGCGCACCGCCGGCTATTCCGACCCGCCCGCCAAGTTCGCCTTCGACGACGAGGGGCGGCGCGGGCAGGCGGTGGATTCCATCGTGTCGGGCGGCTGCATCCTGTCGGGCGGCATGGTGCGCCGCTCCGTCCTGGGACGGTTCGTGCGCGTCCACTCCTACGCGGTGGTGGAGGACAGCATCCTCTTCGACAACGTCGAGGTCGGCCGCAACTGCAAGATCCGCCGCGCCATCATCGAGAAGAACGTGCGCATCCCGCCCGACACCGTGATCGGCTTCGACGCGGAGGAGGACCGCAAGCGCTACGACGTCACGGAGAACGGCCTCGTCGTCATCGGCGGTCCCCGTTCGGCGGTGGCGCTGACCCGGCTGACCATCTGAGCCCGCCCTCCATCCGACACCGCCCCGAAGAGGCACCGTGTCGCACAGGAGCGTAGTGCGGAGGTGCGTCTCGACTTCCGCCACCGAGCGGTGCAATGTCCCGCTATGCTTGCCGGTGCAAAGAAGGTGACGGTGCGATGACGGCTGAGGATGGGCTGAGCGGCCTGCGCCTCCTCCTGGTCGAGGACGAGGCGATGGTGGCCATGATGCTCGAGGACATGCTGGACGATTTCGGCTGCGCGGTCGTCGGCCCGGCGGCCAGCGTGGCGGCGGCGCTGGAACTGGCCGGGCGCGAGGGGCTGGACGGCGCCATCCTCGACGTGAACGTCGGCGGCGAGCCCATCTATCCGGTGGCCGAGGCGCTGGCGGCGCGCGGCGTGCCGTTCGTCTTCACCACCGGCTACGGCGCCGCCGACATCGACCGCCGCTTCGCCGACGCCCCGGCCGTGCAGAAGCCGTTCAGCGCCGGCGCCCTGCGCGAGGCCCTGGCCCGCACCATGGGCAAAGGGTAGGCCGCGCGCGTCAGGCCACCCGGCGCCGGCGCGGGCGGTAGCGCAGCCGGTCGACGCGGTCCATCAGTTCGCCCACCTCAACGGCCTCGTCCAGGCGGCCTTCCTGCGCCAGATTGCGGGCGTAGGTCGCCAGGGCGCCGATCACCGCGCGTTCGTCGGTCACCCCGTGCACCGGCTGCCCGGCGCGGTCCACGATCAGGACGCCCAACGCGGCCAGCGCCTCGGCCACATCCGTGACGGCCTGCACCAGCGCGGAATCGTCGCCGTCTTCCGCGTTGAGCACCGGTTCCAGGACGTCGGCGAGCCCGACACCATCAGTCGACCAGCTCATTATCCTACTCTCCGGGAGATTCCCAACCGGGGGTCCCCTTCTTCAGGCCGGGCCCCGCTTCGGCGCCACCACGGCGTGAACGCGGACCCATGATGTTGAACAGCCGAAAGGCCTCTTGGTTCGCCGCTCACCGCCGGTCCCTATCCACAAGTGTGGCATAGGCCGCCTCGGCCAGCCGGGCGTGCGCCGCCGCGGTGGGGTGGACGCTGTCCCAGAAGAGGTAGCGGTCGGCATCGCGGCAGGCCGGCGTGGTGACGCAGGCGTCGGTGATGTTGGCGAAGCCGGCGGCCTGCGGGTCGGCGGCCACCCGTTCCAGCAGCGCCCAGACGTCCAGGCGGTGGATGCGCACGGGCAGCCGCCGCTGTGCGGCGTCCAGCACGCGGTCGAGCGCCTGGTTGTAGGCCATGGACAGCGCGGTCGCCGCCTGCACCGCCTGCGGCCCGCGCCGCCGGATCTCCGGCACGCGGCCGATGTCGGGCAGGTTGGGCACCAGGAACTCGCGCGCCCCGGCCCGGGCGAGGTCGGCGAGGATCAGCCCCACCCCCTCGGCCGCGCGGGCCAGCGCCGGCACGGGGTCCCCCGCCTCGACCACCGCACGCAGGTCGTTGCCGCCGCCGTAGACGACGTACAGCGCCCGGCCGTCCGGCTTGCGCGTGCGCAGGAAGCTGTCGACCTGCGCGCGCAGGCTGGGCACCGGCCCGCCGCCGGTGCGCGCCCCGCCGACCGCGAAGTTGGTGCCGCCCTGCACCGCGGGCGCCAAACGCGTGCCCAGCCGCGCGGCCAGATGCTCGACCCACACCGGGCCGTTGGAGAAGCGGCCGGCACCGGCGTTGCCGGTGTCCGACAGGCTGTCGCCGAAGACGACGACGCCGCTGACCGGCGGCGGCGCGGCGCCGGCCGAGGAGGAGAGAAGCATTCCGATCAGTCCCGCGGTGGCTGTGAGGACGGCTGTGAGGACGGCTGGGGAAAGGCGCGAACGCGTGCCCATGGGGTGGTCCGAGCAAGAACAAAGGGGTAACGAAAAGTGGGCACCCCCGCGTGCACAGCAAGCGTGACCGTTGATATCTTTGGTGGTGATCGGGAAAGGGCCCGTGCCCTCAATGCCCCGGCAGGATCAGCAGTTGCCGCTGCGGCAGGCGGGCGCGGGAGAGGACGACGGTCGGCGTGTCGGACAGCTTCGGCTCGTAGCGGCCGGACAGCGCGGCGATGAAGCGTTCCAGGCTGGCGCCGCCGAAATAATGCATGGGGATGACGACGGCCGGGCGCAGTTGCTCGATCACCCGGACCATGTCGGCGTGGCTGATGGTGAAGCTGCCGTCCACCGCCGCCAGCACCACGTCAATGATGCCCAGTTCCTTCAGGTGCACGTCGGTCAGCGTGTGGTGCAGGTGGCCGAGGTGCGCGATGCACAGGCCGCCCGCCTCGAACACGAAGATCGAGTTGCCGGCCACCCGCGTGCCGTACCCGCCGCCATAGCCGCCGCCATAGCCGCGGATGTTGGTGGGAATGTTGCGGACGCGCATGTCCTTCACCGTCACGTCGTGCTGCGCCATGCCGCCGCCGGGGTCCCAGCCGCGCAGCACGTGCGGGATGTCCGGGTCGGGGTGGTCGGTGAAGTGGGTGTCGTGGGCGACGTTCATCGTCGCCACGTCGGGGCGGAAGGGCGGGCGGATGTAGTCGTTGTAGTCGGTGACGGCGCTGGCCCCGCCGGCACTCTCGATCACGAAGGTGGAGTGGCCGAGGAAGGTCAGCCGCACCTGCCCCGCCCCCGGCGCCTGGGCCAGCCGCAGCGATGCCGGCAGCACGCGCGCCGGCCCGTGGGCGATGGGCAGGCAGTCGGCCCGCGCCGCGGCAATCGGCCACAGCCCGGCCAGGAGGAGGAGCCCGAGCGCCGCGCCCAGCGCGGCGAAAGCCTTGCCAATCCTGAAGCCCGGCATGATTCCCTCCCGCCCCGCTGGCGCCGCCGCAGAAGAGTATAGGGCGCGCCTGCCACGGCAAAAGGAGGGGGGCTCCGGGGCCGCTTGCGCTGGATCAATGTGCGTGGGGCCAACGGATCCCTAGAATCGGCGCAACGATAAGGAATGCCCTGGGAGGCACGCCCATGTTCCAGGTCCGCATCCACGGCCGCGGCGGCCAGGGGGCCGTGACGGCCGCCGAAATGCTGTCCGTCGCCGCCTTTCTGGAAGGCCGCCACGCGCAGGCCTTCCCCAGCTTCGGTTCGGAGCGCACGGGCGCCCCCGTCGTCTCCTTCTGCCGCATCGCCGATGCCGAGATCCGCTCGCGCGAGCCCGTCGTGGCCCCCGACGCCGTCATCATCCTGGACCCCACGCTGCTGCACTGCGTGGACGTCTTCCAGGGCCTGCCCGACAGCGGCTACGTGCTCATCAACTCCGGCCTCGGCTTCGACGCCCTGCACATAGCCGACTACATGGCGCGCTTCCCCAAGGGCCACACGCACACCGTGCCGGGGACCGAACTGGCCAAGCAGCACGTCGGGCGGCCGCTGCCCAACGCGGTGCTGCTGGGCGGCTTCGCCGCCGTGTCGGGGCAGATCCGCCTGGACTCCGTGCTGGCCGCCATCCGCGAGACCTTCCCCGGCCCGGTCGGCGAGGCCAACGTCAAGGCCGCCGTCGCCGCCTACGAACACTGCCTGTCCTGAGGGGGACAAAGCCATGCTGAAGCAGATCGAAGGCAGCCGTGCGATGGCGGAGGCCATCGGACTTTGCCGCCCGGAGGTCATCTGCGCCTACCCCATCACGCCGCAGACCCACATCGTCGAGGGGCTGGCGGAGATGGTGCGCGACGGCCGCGTCACCGATTGCGAGTACATCAACGTCGAGTCCGAGTTCGCCGCGCTGTCGGTCGCCATCGGCTCCTCGGCGGCGGGGGCGCGCACCTACACCGCCACCTCCAGCCAGGGGCTGCTGTTCATGATGGAGGCGGTCTACAACGCCTCCGGCCTCGGCCTGCCCATCGTCATGACGCTGGGCAACCGGGCGATCGGCGCGCCCATCAACATCTGGAACGACCATTCCGACGCCATGGCGGTGCGCGACGCCGGCTGGATCATGCTGTTCGCCGAAACCAACCAGGAGGCGGTCGACCTGCACATCCAGGCCTTCAGGCTGGCCGAAGAGCTGTCGTGCCCGGTGATGGTCAACGTCGACGGCTTCATCCTCACCCACGCCGTCGAGCGCGTCGACATCCCGGCCCAGGAGCAGGTGGACGCCTTCCTGCCGCCCTTCGAGCCGGTGCAGGTGCTGGACCCCGCCGATCCCATGTCGATCGGCGCCATGGTCGGGCCGGACGCCTTCATGGAGGTGCGCTACCTCGCCCACCACAAGCAGATGCGCGCACTGGACCGCATCCCCGAGCTGGCGGCCGAGTTCAAGGCGCAGTTCGGGCGGGAATCGGGCGGGCTGGTGCGTCCCTACCGGACGGAGGGGGCGGAGACCATCGTCGTCGCCATGGGATCGGTCAACGGCACCATCAAGGACACGGTGGACGCCATGCGGGACGCCGGGCACGCGGTCGGCTCGCTGTGCATCACCTCCTTCCGGCCCTTCCCGCTGGAAGAGGTGCGCGACGCGCTGTACGACGCGCGGCGCGTCGTGGTGCTGGAAAAGAACCTGGCGGTGGGCATGGGCGGCGTGCTGGCCAGCCACGTGCGCATGGCGCTGCGCGGGCGCGGCAACCGCGTCTACACGCTGATCGCGGGCCTGGGCGGGCGGCCGATCATGCAGGCGTCGCTGACCGACTTCCTGACCACGGTGGAGAGCGAGCCGCACTACGACGTGCATTTCCTCGACCTCAAGCGCGACGTGGTGGACGCCGAGATCGCGCGCATGGCCGAGACGCGCCGCTCCGGCCCCATCGCCGAGAACATCCTGCGCCGCACCGGCGCGGGCGTGCCGTAAGGGAGGGCTGCCATGACCCAGCCAATCAATTCGCAGGCCGTGAAGTTCTACCAGACCGGCACGCTGACCGTCGGCAACCGCCTGCTGGACCCGGAGACGCGCACCGTGCAGGCGTCGGCGGAGCGGTCCAACGCCATCACCTGCGGGCATCGCGCCTGCCAGGGCTGCGGCGAGGCGCTGGGCGCCCGCTACGCCATCGACGCCGCCATGCGCGCCACCGGCAACCAGCTGGTGTGCGTCAACGCCACCGGCTGCCTGGAGGTGTTCACCACCCCCTATCCGGAGACGTCGTGGCAGGTGGCGTGGCTGCACTCCCTGTTCGGCAATGCGGCGGCGGTGGCGGCCGGCGTGGCGGCGGCCAACCGGGTGAAGGGGCGCAAACAGGTGCGCGTCATCGCCCAGGGCGGCGACGGCGGCACCACCGACATCGGCTTCGGCTGCCTGTCCGGCATGTTCGAGCGCAACGACGACGTGCTCTACATCTGCTACGACAACGAGGCCTACATGAACACCGGCGTGCAGCGCTCCTCCGCCACGCCGCCGGCCGCGCACACCGCCACCACGCCCGCCGTGGGCGCGGATCCGGGCAACGTCTTCGGCACCGGCAAGAACGTGCCGCTGATCGCCATGGCGCACAACATCCCCTACGTCGCCACCGCCTCGGTCGCCGACCTGCACGACCTGGAGGCCAAGGTCACCCGGGCGATGTCGATCCACGGGGCACGCTACATCCACATCATGGTGCCCTGCCCGTTGGGCTGGGGGTCCGCCAGCCACGACACCATCCGGCTGGCGCGGCTGGCCATGGAAAGCGGCCTGTTCCCACTGTTCGAGGCGGAGCACGGCGAGGTGACCGCGTCCCGCGCCATCCGCCGCAAGGTGCCGGTGGCCGAGTACCTGAAGCCGCAGAAGCGCTTCGCTCACTTGTTCAAGCCCGACAACCCGCACGGGGCCGAGGCCGTCGCGCGCCTGCAGGCCATGGCCGACGCCAACTGCCGGCGCTTCAACCTTCTGCGGCAAGAGGAGGCCGTGCGATGACCGCCAAGCACCCCTTCGCCATCACGCTCGACGTCGGCACGTCGCTGGCCAACCGCACGGGGTCCTGGCGCACGGTGAAGCCTGTCTACGCCGACCATCTGCCGCCCTGCAACGCGCAGTGCCCGGCCGGCGAGAACATCCAGGGCTGGCTGTTCCACGCCGAGAGCGGCGACTACCGCGCGGCGTGGGAGGTGCTGGTGCGCGACAACCCGCTGCCCGCCGTGATGGGGCGCGCCTGCTACCACACCTGCGAGACCGCCTGCAACCGCGGCCACCTGGACGAACCGGTGAGCATCCACGCGGTCGAACGCTTCCTGGGCGACCTCGCCATCCGCGAGGGCTGGCGCGTGGAGCCCGGCCCGGCGACGGGCAAGCGGGTGCTGGTGATCGGCGCCGGGCCTTCGGGTCTGTCCGCCGCCTACCATCTGGCGCGGCTGGGCCACGCGGTGACCATCGCCGAGGCCGGGCCGAAGCCGGGCGGCATGATGCGCTTCGGCATCCCCAAGTACCGCCTGCCCCGCGACGTGCTGGACGCCGAGGTGGCGCGCATCCTCGCCATGGGCGTGGAGCTGACGCTCGACACCACGATCGACGACATCCCGAAGGCGATGAAGGACGGCGGCTTCAACGCCTGCTTCGCCGCCATCGGCGCGCACCTCGCCAAGCGCGTGGAGATCCCCGCCGTCGCGGCCGGCCGCATCCTCGACGCCGTCAGCGTGCTGCGCGGCATGGAAACGGCGGACGAGCCGCCGAAGCTGGGCCGGCGCGTGGTCGTCTACGGCGGCGGCAACACCGCCATCGACGTGGCCCGCACCGCCAAGCGCCTGGGGGCCGAGGAGGCGGTGATCGTCTACCGCCGCACCCGCGCGATGATGCCGGCGCACGACTTCGAGGTGGAGGAGGCGCTGGAGGAAGGTGTCATGATGCGCTGGCTCTCCACCATCAAGCGGGTGGACGAGGGCGCGCTGACGGTGGAGACGATGGCGCTGGACGAGCACGGCTGGCCGCAGCCGACCGGCGAGTTCGAGACCATCGCGGGCGACACGCTGATCCTGGCGCTGGGCCAGGACGTGGACACGTCGGTGATCGAGGCGGTGCCGGGCGTGACGGTGAACAAGGACCGCACCATCGCCGTCGGCCCGGATTTGCAGACCGGCCATCCCGGCCTGTTCTGCGGCGGCGACATGGTGCCGGCGGAGCGCACGGTGACCGTCGCGGTGGGCCACGGCAAGAAGGCCGCCCGCCACATCGACGCGTATCTGCGCGGGCAGGCGCATGAACCGCCCCCCAAGCACGCGGTGGCGTCGGCCGAGCGCCTGAACAGCTGGTACTACACGGATGCGCCGCAGACGGTGCAGCCGGTGCTGGACGCGCTGCGCCGCCGGACCACCTTCGACGAGGTGAAGGGCGGGCTGGACGAGGGCACGGCGCTGTTCGAGGCGCGGCGGTGCCTGAGCTGCGGCAACTGCTTCGAATGCGACAACTGCTTCGGCGTGTGCCCGGACAACGCGGTGGTGAAGCTGGGGCCGGGCAACCGCTTCCGCTTCAATTACGATTTCTGCAAGGGCTGCGGCCTGTGCGCCGCCGAATGCCCCTGCGGCGCCATCGACATGGTGCCGGAGGAGATTTGAGCCGCGAAGTGTCGTAGGTTGGCGCCCCGCGCCAACCTACGGTCTCCCATCGCGCATGCCCACCGTCATTTCCATCGACGATCCCCAGGACCCGCGCATCGCCGGCTACCGCGACGTGCGCGAGCGTGACCTCGTGGGGCGCGAGGGGTGCTTCATCGCCGAGGGCGAAGTCGTGCTGCGCCTGTTGCTGCGCTCCCCACGGCACGCGGCCGTGTCGGTGCTGCTGGCGGAAAAGCGGGTCGCCGGGCTGCTGCCGCTGCTGGACACCCTGCCGGACGGCGTGCCGGTGTACAGCGCGGCGCAGGCGGTGCTGGACGCCATCGCCGGCTTCCCGCTGCACCGGGGCATCCTGGCGCTCGGCCGGCGCGCGCCGCTGCCGGCGCCGGACGAGCTGCTCGCCGGTCTGGGGGAGCGGGCGCTGGTGGCGGTGCTGTGCGGCATCGGCAACCACGACAACCTGGGCGGCATCTTCCGCAACTGCGCCGCCTTCGGGGCGGGCGCCGTGCTGCTCGACCCCACCTGCTGCGACCCGCTGTACCGCAAGGCGATCCGCGTGTCCGTGGGGGCCGCGCTCACCGTGCCCTACGCGCGCGTCGATGGCGATGCGTTGGAGTTGCTGGCCCGCCACGGCTTCACGGCGCTGGCGCTCAGCCCGGCCGGCGCCACGACCCTGGCGGATCTGAAGCGCCCGGCGCGCGCCGCCGTGCTGCTGGGCTCCGAGGGGCCGGGGCTGCCGGCCAGAGTGCTGGCGCGCACGCGAACGGTGCGCATCCCCATGGCCGGCGACTTCGATTCCCTGAACGTCGCCACCACGTCCGGCATCGTCCTGCACCATCTGGCGTGCGTGGCGGTGGACGCCTAACCCCAGGGGAAGGCTGCGCGTGGCGGCAGCGCCGCGCCTGTCGGCAGGGCGTCGGCGAGGCGCAGGCCCTCGTTCCACTTGGCCATGCGCTCGGACCGCGCGAAGGAGCCGACCTTGAGTTGCTTGACGCCCCAGCCGACGGCGAGGTGAACGATGGTGACGTCCTCCGTCTCGCCGGAGCGGGCGGAGACGATGCTGCCCCACCCCGCCGCGCGGGCCGCGTCGACGGCGGCCCTGGTCTCGGTCAGCGTGCCGATCTGGTTGGGCTTGATCAGCGCCGTGTTGCACGCCCCCTTGGCCGCCGCCGCGCGGATGCGGTCGGCGCTGGTGACGATGAAGTCGTCGCCGATCACCTGCACGGCCGGCCCGGCCGCGGCGGTGAAGGCAGCGAGGCCGTCCGGATCGTCCTCGGCCAGCGGGTCCTCGATGGCGACGATGGGATAGCGCTTCAGCCAGCCCAGCAGCATCTCCGCCATGCCGGCGCTGTCCAGTTCCCGCCCGTCGCGGGCGAGGCGGTAGCGGCCGTCCTTCCCGAAGTCCGATGAGGCGATGTCCAGCGACACCGCCACCTCCTCGCCCGGCCGGAAGCCGGCCTTTTCGATGGCGCGGACCAGCGTGTCCAGCCCCTCCTCGTTGGAGGAGAAGGCGGGCCAGAAGCCGCCCTCGTCGGCGACGCCCTGCAAGAGGCCGCGCTCGTCCATCAGCCTGCCGGCCGCGCGGTAGACCTCGGCGGTCCAGTCGAGGGCGGCCGCGTAGTCGGGGGCGCCGACGGCGATGACCATGAAGTCCTGCACGTCCACGCGCCGGCCGGCGTGGGCGCCGCCGCCGAAGATCTGGATCTCCGGCAGGGGCAGCGTGCCCGGCGCGTCGTTGCCGGCCAGATGGCGCCACAGCGGCATGCCGCGCCCGGCCGCCGCCGCGTGCGCCACGGCCATGGAGGTGGCGATGACGGCGTTGCCGCCCAGCTTGCCCTTGTTGGGCGTGCCGTCCAGCGCGATCAGGCGCCTGTCCACCGCCTCCTGGTCGCCGGCGTCCAGGCCGGTGAGCACGGCGGCGATGCGGCCGGACACGGCGGACACCGCCTGGGTCACGTCGTAGCCGCCGAAGGCGTCGCCGCCGTCGCGCTTGTCCAGCGCCTCACCGCTGCCGGTGGAGGCGCCGGCCGGGGCGATGGCGCGACCCACGGCGCCGTTCGCCAGCACGACCTCCGCCTCGACCGTCGGCCGTCCGCGCGAATCCCACACGCGGCGCCCGCGGACCTCGGTGATGGCGAATTCGGCGCTCATGAACGCAGTTCCTTTTCCCAGGCGTCGGCGATGTCGTCCAGCCGGTCGGCCGGATTCAGCAGGAAATGCGCCGCCACCCGGCGCACGCGATCCTTGTCCACTTCGTCGGTGACGTACTCGACCGGCGACTTGCCGTCCACCCGGCCGAGGAATAGGCCGGGCAGCAGCCGCGCCACTCGCGCCTCCACCTCCGCCGCCGGTTCCCACGTGACGCCGTCCAGGTAGGTGGAGGCCAGCGTGCGGAAGCACGCCAGGAAGCGGTCGCGCGCGGCCGGATTCCACAGTCCTTTCAGGAGCATGTGGTTAAGGCAGAAGGCCAGGTCGAAGGCCGGGTCGCCGTACCACGCGCACTCGGCGTCCAGCAGCACCGGGCCGTCGGGGCCGAGCAGGATGTTCTTCGGGCTGACGTCGCCGTGCACCAGCGCGCGGTGGGTGGAGGCGGTGACGCGCACAAGATCGTAGAGACGCTCCGCCAGATCCGGGTGGCGGCGGGCGGTGGCCTCCAGGTAGGGTTCCAGGCGGATGGCGTGGAAGATGGCGTCGGTGGGGAAGCGCGCGGCGACCTCCGCCTTGCCGGCGGTGCCGGAATGGATGCGCACCAGCGCCGATCCCACGCGCTCGGCGTCGGCCGGGTCGGCGCGGCCCTGGCGCAACTCCTCCTTCCACAGGCGGTAGAGCGCGGGGTCCAGCCATTCCATGGCGAACAGGCCGGCCTCGGCGTCCTCGCCCAGGACGCGCGGCACGGCGGCGGGCACGATCTCCCCGGCGGTGCGGAAGTAGGCGACCTCGTACCGGTTGCGCGCCACCGGGGCGCGCCAGTCGGCCTGCACCTTCAGCTTCGCCAGCGCGCGCTTGACGCAGAACACGGTGGCGCCGGCCTCGACGCGCCAGATGTCGGACGACACGCCGCCCGCCAGCGGCGTGAACGACGCCGCCGCATCCGCCGGCAGCAGCCCCAGGCGCGCCAGCGCCTGCGGGATGACCGGATCCGGCATCTCGGTCATGCCAGCCCCTCCCCTTCATTCTTCGGGTGGGGAGCGTAGAGCAGTCGGAGGGCAAAAAGAAGGGCCGGGAGTCCAAGGACGCCCGGCCCCGAGTTCCGCACCCAAGCGGGGGACGCCGGTGCGGCGGACGCCCTTAAAGCGCTTCCGTGATCTCCGGCAGCGCCTTGAAGAGATCGGAAACGAGGCCGTAGTCGGCGACCTGGAAGATCGGCGCCTCCTCGTCCTTGTTGATGGCCACGATGATCTTCGAGTCCTTCATGCCGGCCAGGTGCTGGATGGCGCCCGAGATGCCGACCGCGATGTAGAGTTCGGGGGCGACGATCTTGCCGGTCTGGCCCACCTGGCAGTCGTTCGGCATGAAGCCGGCATCCACCGCCGCGCGCGAGGCGCCGACGGCGCCGCCCAGCTTGTCGGCCAGGGCCTCGATGATGCGGAAGTTCTCGCCCGAGCCCATGCCGCGCCCGCCCGACACGACGATGCGCGCGGCGGTCAGTTCCGGACGCTCGGACTTCGACAGCTCGGCCGAGACGAACGTCGACACGCCCGGATCGGCGGCGGCGGTGACCGCCTCCACCGGCGCCGAACCGCCCTCGGCCGCCGCCGCCTCGAAGGCGGTGGTGCGCACGGTGATCACCTTGACGGCATCACCGGACTGCACGGTG
>NZ_DASPMG010000269.1:0-2180 GCF_035627195.1 Azospirillum sp. | reverse complement strand
GGATCGTTGGGGTCGTGCAGGAAGCGTTCGAAGGTTTCCGTCGCCGCGTCGAACAGGTTCAGTCCACGCTGGGTTCCCGCCCACAGGCGCCCCTTGCTGTCGCGCAGCAACGCCTGAACGCTGTTGTCGCTGAGGCTGTCGGCGCGGTCCGGGGCGTTGGCGAAGACGCGATACGCATCGTTTTCCAGGCCGATGCGCGCCAAACCCATGCTGCCGCCCACCCACAGGACGGGTTCCTCCGCCATCAGGGACAGGATGTTCGCTCCCTGCAGCGGCAGGAAGGTGTGCACCCGGCCGGTCGCCGGAACGGCCCGGTACAGGCCGGTGCGCGCCCCCGTCCAGACGTCGCCATTCGCCAGCGACGCGATGGCCTGGATCATCTGCCGGGGTAGCCCGCGGCCGCGGCCCGGGCCCGGGCGCATCTCGGCGACGCGGCCGTCCACCGGGTCGAGCAGCGCGATCCCCTCGGTGCGGAAGCCCAGCCAGACCTTGCCGTCCGGGCGCACGCTCATGCTGCGCACGTCCCGGCCCAGCAGCCCGCCGGGGGTGGACGGCACGACCGTCAGGAAGCCGTGGTCCACCGGGTTGTGCCGGTCGACGCCTCGGGAGGTGCCCATCCACACCAAACCGGAGCGGTCGACCAGCATGGTGGCCACGGCATCGTCGCTGAGGCTGGTTGGGTCCTGTGGATCGTGGCGGATGGGGCGGATGGCGCCGGTGGCGACGCGCAGTTCATGGATGCCGCCACCGAACTCGCCGATCCAGAGCGTGCCCGGCGTCGGTTCGACGATGGCCGACACCCTTTGCCCGGAGGGAACGAAGGCGCTGAGCAGGCGCAGCGCGCCCGTCGCCTCGTCGACGAAGCCGACCTGCCCGATCGCCGTGCCGACCCACAGCCGGCCGGCACCATCCTCGAACAGCGCCGTCGGAACGACGTCGGCCTCGCCCGGCACCGGCACCGGCAGGAAGCGGCCGCTGCCCGGCGGCCGCCGCATCAACCCTTGCCGCGTGCCCAGCCACAGCGTGCCCTTGCTGTCCCGTCGGATGGCCTGGAACTCGCCGGGCGGCAGTCCAAGCTCGGCCGGGTCGTCGCGCCGCCAGCGTCCCGATTCGGTCTCGAGGTGGGCGAGCCCGTTCGTCCCGATGGTCCAGAGCCCGCCATGCCCGTCGCTCGCCATCCCGCGCATGCGGCCGGCGGCGCCTTTCGCATCGCGGTGCGTGATGAAGGCGTTCCGCTCGGGATCGAAGCGCGCGACGGTGCCGGAAAGGCTGCCCACCCACAGGTGGCCGCCCTCGTCGACCAGCAGCTCGGCGATGACGTTCTCGGGCAGTGAACCCGGATCGCCGCTGCCGTGCCGGTACACGCGCATCCGGTATCCGTCCCAGCGCGCCAGGCCACCCGGCGTGCCGATCCAGACGAACCCCGCGTGATCCTGGACCAGCGCCAGGGCCACGGTATAGGGCAGGCCGTCGGACTGGCCGATGTGGCTGAACAGGGGACCGGCCAAGCGGCTCCACGGCGGCGGAGCGCCGTCTTGCCCCAAAGCCGGACGTGTCGCCGCCGGCAACGCCGACACCATCAGCGATGCCGCCCAAAAGAGCGGCAACAGTCGGCGCGGGTGGTTCATGAGAACAGGCCAAGTCATTCGTAAAATATTGCGGCGGATATTGCGCCGCATCCGCCGTCGGAGCAAGCCACGCTGTCGAACTGAAATCCAGCTGAGGACAGCCTCCACATCCTGTCAATAATTCATCAGGGATGCCGATCCCGCGTCCGGCCGCAGATCGGCGGCGCCTGATACCGGACCGTGTGGCCGGTGCCTCGGCGGCACCGGCCAAGCGGAACCGGCCAATAGGAGCCAGCGGTTGCCGATCTACTTCTTCTTCCAGACCTCGGTGCCCTTGTTGCCCGGGTCGGTGCGGCGCCACCACGGGCCCGACAGGCTGCCGTCGGGGTTCACGTTCATCAGCATGATGGTGTTCTTGCCGTCGGCCACGGCCGCGACCGCCAGGACGTTGCCGGTCACCTGGCCGACGCCGACGTAGTCGCCGCCGTCCCACTTCACGCTCAGCGCGCCCGACTTCTCGTTCGTCACCACGACGGTGCCGGCCTCCTTGTAGGCCGAACCGTCGGTGTCGGTGCCGTTGTAGGTGTAGGTGCCGACGACGTTGGCCGACTG
>NZ_DASPMG010000268.1:0-16208 GCF_035627195.1 Azospirillum sp. | reverse complement strand
GCCTGGGCGTGCGCCACAAGCTGGCCGTCACCATGGCGTACGAGCACTTCACCGCCACCTTCGGCGACGTGGTGCTGCGCTATCCCGACTGGCTGGAGGGTGCCTCCGAACCCATGCGCGCACTCTGGCTGTGGCACGCGGTGGAGGAGTGCGAGCACCGCGCCATCGCCTTCGACGTCCACCGCGCGGCGGGCGGCGGCTACGCCGGGCGCGTCGGCTGGTTCCTCTACGTCACGCTGCTGTTCGCCGTCGACACCACGATCCAGGTCCTCAGCAACCTGCACCGCAGCGGCCATCTGTTCCGGGCGGCCACCTGGGGGCAGGGCCTGCGCTTCCTGTTCGGCCGCGGCGGGCTGGTGCACCGCACGCTGCCGGCGTGGCTGGCCTACCTGCGCCCCGGCTTCACCCCGCACCACCAAGGCGACCCCGAAGCCCCCCGCCGCTGGCTGGAGGCGAACGCCGCTTGGTTCGTGCGGGGATAGATGCGGGGTATTTTTGCCACAGATGAACACGGATAAACACAGATCATTAAAAATAATACGGCAATGTTCCTTCCATTTTCTTTGGAAGTCGTCATGCCCTTCCCCGGATTTGCTCCGGCGAAGGGCATGACGGCATCGGGGAACCCCGGCACGCCAAATCCGGTTCCGCGGCCTTGCCCTGGGAAGTTGAGGCGGCGCGCCTACATCCATCCGTGGACAGACTGCCAGGGCAGGAGCGTCGCGTGCCGAGCAATTCCCGCGACCAGGAACAAGCCGAACAGAAAATGGAAAAAGAAGAGGCGCGCGGCGGCCCCTTCGTGGTGGCGGTCGAGAAGACGCTGATGCCCATGCTGATCGCGGATCCGGCCCTCCCCGACGCCCCCATCGTCTACGTCAATGCCGCCTTCATCAAGATGAGCGGCTACGCGCGCGAGGAGGTGCTCGCCAAGAGCTACCACTTCCTGTCCGGCCCCGACACCGCTCCGGAGGTGGCGCGCGACATCGACGTCGCGCTGCGCGCCGGGGAAGCCATCATCCGCGAGGTGCAGTTGTACCGAAAGGACGGGAAGCACCTGTGGGTGCTCCAACACGCCAGCCCCATCTTCGAGGACGGCCGGATCATCCATCACTTCGTGTCCTTCCTCGACATCACCGAGCGCAAGGCGGTGGAAGACGAGCTGCGGCGCCTCAACGAGGAACTCGACCGGCGCGTCGCGGCGCGCACCGAACGGCTGGACAGCATCAATCAGAAGCTTACGGAGGAGGCCACGCGGCGCACGGAGGTGGAGCGGGTGCTGCGCAGCACGCTTCAGGACAAGGACACGCTGCTGCGCGAGAAGGACGACCTGATGCGGGAGGTGAACCACCGCGTCAAGAACACCTTGCAAATGGCCTCCTCGCTGCTTCGCATCCAGGAGGGCGTCCACGACGGCGACACGGTGCGGGACGCGCTGCGCAGCACCGTGGAGCGCCTGGACCGCATGGCCGAGATCCACGAACGGCTCTACCGGACCCAGGGCCTCCAGGAGATCGAGTTCGGCGGGTACCTGGGGATGCTGTGCCGCGACCTGGTGGCCTCCTACGACACCACGCACGGCTCGCGGGTGCAGCTGGAGGTCGATGCCGACGAGGCGTTCCTCAAGCCCGACCAGGCGGTTCCGCTGGCGCTGATCGCCAACGAAGCCGTGATCAATGCCTTGAAATACGCCTTCCCGAACGGCCTGTCCGGCCGCATCGAGGTCACGTTCCGCCACACCTCGCGCAATCTCCTGCGCATGAGCATCAGTGACAACGGGGTCGGGCTTCCCGCCGGGCGGCGCACCGGCTCGCTCGGCCTCACGCTGGTGCAGTCGCTGGCCGAACAGATCGGCGGCGGGGCGGTCATCACGTCCGACAAGGGCACGTCCGTGACGGTGTCCGTCCCGCCCTGAATGAAACACCTGCCAAAAGTGTTTCATCGTGTTGCATCCGGTTACATTGCCCCCGTCATCCAATCGCCGCCGCGCTCGCGCCGGCTATGGCTTTCATGGTAAACCACCGTTGGGGGCGCGGACGGTGGGATGCGGGCAGTGAAGGCGTCACAGGACCTGATCGGCAACGCGACGATGACGGCGGACGTGGAGAGCGCCTGGATCGACGTCATCCGCAAGATGGACGAGACCTACGCCGACCTCGTCTCCCAGCAGGTCGAGCTGGAGCGCAAGAACGCCGAACTGGAGGAGGCGCAGGCCTTCATCGCCAGCGTCATGGCCTCCATGACCGACGTGCTCATCGCCTGCGACCGCGAGGGCCGGATCGAGCAGGTCAACCGCGCCGCCGAGCGCGCGCTGGGCCGCACGGAAAAGACGCTGACCGGCCGCAACCTGCGCGACTTCATCGAGGACTCCTCCCGCCCGGCCTTCGACGAGTTGCGCGCCGCAGCATTGCGGCGCGAGTGCCTGTCGGACAGCGAGCTGTCGTTCCAGGGCGACGCCGGCCCCTTCCCGGTGTCGGTGAACAGCGCCATCCGCTACGACCCGCGCGGCCACGCCATCGGCATGGTGCTGGTCGGCCGCCCCATCGGCGAGCTGCGCCGCGCCTACCGCGACCTCGCCGCCGCGCACGAGGGGCTGATGCAGACCCAGCAGCAGCTGGTGCAGTCGGAGAAGATGGCCTCGCTGGGCCGCCTCGTGGCCGGCGTGGCGCACGAGCTGAACAACCCCATCTCCTTCGTCTACGGCAACGCCCACGCGTTGCGCCGCTATGGGGAGCGGCTGACGACGTACCTCGACGCCATGCACGCCGGCCGCCCGGCGGCGGAGGTGGGGGGCCTGCGCGCCGAGCTGCGCATCGACCGCGTGCGTGCCGACCTGGGCGACACTCTGAACGGCATCCTGGAGGGGGCCGAGCGCGTGCGCGACATCGTGACCGAGCTGCGCCGCTTCTCCTCCGAACAGAAGCAGGCGCTGGAGCTGTTCGACATGACGGCACTCCTGCGCTCCGCCGTCACCTGGGTGGCGAAGGCGCAGATGCCGGGCCTGGACGTGACCTTCGACCTGCCGGAACGGCTGGAGGCGCGCGGCCACCCCGGCCACCTGCACCAGGTGGCCATGAACCTGGTGCAGAACGCCGTGGATGCCGTGGCCGACAGCCCGCGCAAGCGCCTGGACGTGGCCGGCGCCGTGCAGGGGCAATGGACGGTGGTGACGCTGCGCGACACCGGCCCCGGCATCGCGCCGGAGATCCTGTCGCGCGTCTTCGACCCCTTCTTCACCACAAAGCCGGTCGGCAAGGGCACCGGCCTGGGGCTGTCCATCAGCTACCAGATCGTCAAGGACCACGGCGGCGTTCTGGAGGCCGCCAACCACCCGGACGGTGGTGCGGTGTTCACGCTGCGCCTGCCGGCGGCACTGGGATAAGGGTATGGAAAAGCGTGAAATGACGGTGCTGTGGGTGCAGTCGGGCGGCTGCGGCGGCTGCACCATGTCGATGCTGTGCGCGGAATCGCCGGACCTGCTCTCCACGTTCGAGGGCGCCGGCATCCGCCTGCTCTGGCACCCGTCCCTGTCGGAGGAGACGGGGGCGGAGGCGGTGGGCATCTTCGACACCGTGCTGTCCGGCCGCCAGCCGCTGGACGTGCTGTGCGTGGAGGGATCGCTGCTGCGCGGCCCCAACGGCACCGGGCGCTTCCACGTGCTGGCCGGCACCGGGCGCCCCACCGTGGACTGGGTGCGCGACCTCGCCGCCGCGGCGCGCCACGTGGTGGCGGTCGGCACCTGCGCCGCCTATGGCGGCATCACCGCGGCCGGCGCCAACATCACCGACGCCTGCGGCCTGCAGTACGAGGGACGCCAGCGCGGCGGCGCGCTGGGCGGCGGCTTCGTCGCGCGCTCCGGCCTGCCCGTCATCAACGTGGCCGGCTGCCCCACGCACCCCAACTGGGTGACCGAGACGCTGATGCTGCTGGCCGAGGACGCCATCGCGGCCGACGATCTGGACGCCTTCCAACGCCCGCGCTTCTACGCCGACCACCTCGTCCACCACGGCTGCCCGCGCAACGAGTATTACGAGTACAAGGCGAGTGCCGAGAAGATGTCCGACCTCGGCTGCCTGATGGAGCACCTGGGCTGCCTCGGCACGCAGGCGCACGCCGACTGCAACACCCGCCTGTGGAACGGCGAGGGGTCGTGCACCCGCGGTGGCTACGCCTGCATCAACTGCACCGCCCCGGAGTTCGAGGAGCCCGGCCACGGCTTCCTGGACACGCCGAAGTTCGCCGGCATCCCCATCGGCCTGCCCACCGACATGCCGAAGGCGTGGTTCGTGGCCCTGGCCTCGCTCGCCAAGGCGGCGACGCCGGAGCGGGTGCGGCGCAACGCGTCCTCCGACCGCATCGTCGTGGCGCCCACCATCCGCCGCACCGGCAAGGGCCACACCGAGCGATGACCGATGCCAAGACGCCGACGCGCCTGATCGTCGGCCCCTTCAACCGGGTCGAGGGCGACCTGGAAGTCCGCCTGGACGTGGACGGCGGCCGCATCGCCGCCGCCTACGTCAATTCCCCGCTGTTCCGCGGCTTCGAACGCATCCTGGAGGGGCGGGAGCCGCTGGACGCGCTGGTGGTGGCGCCGCGCATCTGCGGCATCTGCTCCGTCAGCCAGTCGCACGCCGCCGCCCTGGCGCTGGCGGCGGCGCAGGGCATCACGCCGCCGCGCAACGGCCTCCTGTCCACCAACCTGATCGTGGCGACGGAGAACGTGGCCGACCACCTGACCCACTTCCACCTGTTCTTCATGCCCGACTTCGCCCGCGCCGCCTACGCCGGCCGCCCCTGGCACGGCCGGGCGGAGGCGCGCTTCAAGGCGGCGCAGGGCACGGCCGTGCGCCGCGCGGTGGAGGCGCGGGCCGGGCTGCTGCACGTGCTGGGCCTGCTGGCCGGCAAGTGGCCGCACACGCTGACCCTCCAGCCCGGCGGCGTGACGCGCGCGGCGGACGCCCGCGACAAGGTCCGCCTGTCCGCCATCCTCGGCGGCGTGCGCCGCTTCCTGGAGGACAGCCTGTACGGCGCCCGGCTGGAGCGCGTGGCCGAACTGGCGGACGTGGAGGAGCTGGATCGCTGGCGCACCGCCGGCCCGGACGGCGACTTCCGCCTGTTCCTGGAGATCGCCGCGGACCTGGAGCTTGCCAGCCTGGGCCGCGCCTACGGCCGCTTCCTCAGCTACGGCGCCTACCCGGGGGAGGGCGGGCACCTCTACCGGCGCGGCACCGTGGCGGACGGCGCGGAGGGCGCGCTCGACCTGGGCGCCATTGCCGAGCACCACACCTTCAGCCGCATGGTTGGCCGCGACCGGCCGCACCACCCCTTCGCCGGCACCACCGTGCCGGACGCCGACGACGAGACCGGCTACACCTGGTGCAAGGCGCCCCGCCTGGACGGCGAGCCGTACGAGACCGGCGCCATCGCCCGCCAGATGGTGGACGGCCAGCCGCTGGTCCGCGCCCTGGTGGCCCGGGACGGCGGTAGCGTGTTCAGCCGCGTCGTCGCCCGCCTGATCGAACTGGCCCGCACCGTCTGCGCCATGGAGGGCTGGGTCCGCGCGCTCGACGCGCAAGCCCCCTGGTGCGTGCAGGGCGACTGGCCCGACACGGCCGAGACCGCCGGCCTGACGGAGGCCGCGCGCGGTGCCTTGGGCCACTGGCTGCGCCTGGAGAAGGGGCGGATCGCCGGCTACCAGATCATCGCGCCGACCACCTGGAACTTCTCCCCCCGCGACGCCGCCGGCCGGCCTGGGCCGCTGGAAAAGGCGCTGGAGGGCGTCGCGGTGCCGCCCGGCGACCCCTCCCCCGTCGCCGTCCAGCACGTCGTGCGCTCCTTCGATCCTTGCATGGTGTGTACGGTTCATTGAGGAACCGCCTGAGGCACGAGTCATAGTCCGGCAAGTCGCCTACAGAAACGGCACTGTTCACCGACTTAACCTTTGCCGTTGTTGCGGATACACACGCATGAAGGGTTTTTCCCTGTTCCGGGCGGGGGAATGACTCGGCGCGGGCTGTATCAATTTCACCGGAACGCCTCGCATGCGCAGCATTTGGCTTGACGACGCCTGATTGCACGGGCGAGATAGATGGCGCTTTCGGGGTAGGCTTGGGGGATTAGCCATGCGGGCGAAGTGGGGTGCGGCACTGCTGGTGACGGCGGCCATGATGAGTGTGGCGCAGGGCGCTGCAGCCGCGGATCGCCAACTGGCGGTTGAGCCCATCGAGCTGTGGGCTTGGCGCGGCCAACACGCCGTTCAGGCCCCCGCCGTGCAGGAAGCGGCCCCCGCGCCGACGAACGCCCGGCTGACCGACGTGGTGCTGTCCGGCCGCTCCTTCGCCCTGCCCTCCGATCTGCAGGTCATCCGCGTCGCCACGGCGCCCGACGCCTCGGCCCGGCCGATGCCCGATCACCAGACCAGCCAGATGATGGCCACGCCGATGCTGCCGGCGGCGGACAACCTGCCGGACGACGTCCGCTCGGGCTGGGGCTGCCTGATCGGCGGCACCGTCGGCACCGGCATCGCCATGGCGGCGAACGCCGAGAACCTGATCAACGTGATCGCCGGCGGCATCGTCGCCCCGGCCAGCCCGGCGGTGCTCGCCATCGGCCTCGCCGGCGTGGTGTTCGGCACCTTCTGCACGCTGGGGCAGGCCGTCACGCCGCTCTACGTCCACTACTTCGTGAACCAGGACGAGAACAAGCCGCCGAAGGAAGTGGCGATGTCCAACGTCCGCCCGCCGGCCAACAAGGCGCCGGACGTGGTGGTCAACCTGTCCGGCCGCCGCTGACAAGACTTGCGTTGGGTTTTCGCTGACGCTCAACCCAACCTACGGAAACGTTTCACGTAGGTTGGGTTAAGCCGCAGGCGCAAACCCGACGGACATACCGTTACGGCGCCCGTCCCCCCGACAGCGTCATCGCCACCGCCTGCGCGCGGGTGCCGATGCCCAGCTTGTCGTACAGGTTCTTCAGGTGGAACTTCACCGTGTGGACGGAGATGCCCAGCTCCCGCGCCAGCTGCGCGTTGGTGCGGCCGCTGGCCAGCGTGTCCAGCAGCACGCGCTCGCGCGCGGTCAGCGTGTCCAGCGGGTTGTCGTTCAAGGAGTGCACGTCGATGAAGGGGAAAGCCATGCGCCCCGCCGCCACCGATGCGCAGACGTCCAGCAGCCGCTCCGGCGGTTCGGACTTGCTGCAGAACCCCGCCGCCCCCAGCGCCATGGCCGAGCGCACCACCGTCCCGGCGTCGATGCCCGTGTAGACCACGATCCGCGGCGCGCCGGGGCGCCCCTTCAGGCGCTCCAGCACACCGCGGCCGTTGACGAAGGGCATGTCCCAGCCGATGACGCCGACCCGGAAGGGAAAGCGCCCGCACGCCTCCAGGAAGCGTTCGCCGTCCGTCGCGGTGGCGAGCAGGTTGAACCGCTCGTCCTCCTCGAACAGCCTCACCAGGGCCCGCGTCACCAGCGGGCTCTTGTCGGCGGCCACCACGTCGATCATCGCTCACCTCGACCGGTAAAATGGAACGCGTCAGTCCGCGCGGACCGGCAGCGGCCGGCGCGCCACGAGGCGGCGGGCCAGCAGGCCGAAGGTCAGGCCGGCGGCGTGCAGCAGCGCCGTCGCCGCCAGGAACCCGGCGCCGTAGGCCAGACCGGAGGCGTCCACCGGCATCTCAGCACCGTGCGCATAGCCGTGGAACAGCGCGAACCAGCCGGCCAGCGCCACGCCCACGCCGGCCGAACGGCCCCACGGCAGGACGCACAGCAGGCCCAGCACGACGACCGACGCGGCGATCATCGGCTCCACCATGGGAACCGGCGCGCCGGCCACGCCCAGCGCGGCACCGCCGGCCATCATGGCGACGAAGGCCAGCGGCACGGTGACCAGCGCCCGCCCGCCGATCAGCGCGGCGTACAGGCCGACCATGACCATGGCCAGCAGGTGGTCGAGCCCGGTGACCGGGTGCAGGAAGCCGAACGCCAGCCCGGCCCCGTCGGCGTGGCCGGTGTGGGCCAGCGCCGGCGTGGCCAGCAGGCTGAGGGCGAGGGCGGCGAAGGCGGTGCGGCGGGTGGGCGTCATGGCGGTGTCTCCCCAGGATGGATGCGTGTGGCTTCGTTGATGGCTCGGTTGGCGGCTCAGTGCCGGCGCTGCAGGTGGTCGCGGGCGATGCCGTAGCGGTCGAGCTTGGCGCGCAGCCCCATGCGGGACAGGCCCAGCTCGTCCGCCGCGCGGCTCTTGTTCCAGCGGCAGCGGACCAGGGTTTCCAGGAGGATGCTGGCCTCCAGCCGTTCGATGCGCGCCTTCAGCGGCCCGCCCAGCGCCAGCGCCTCCACGTCGATGGCCGACGCCGCCGCACCGGCCGCACCGGCCGGTGCGGCCGGTGCGGCCTTGGCCGCGGCGGCGCCGCGCAGCACGTGCGGCGACAGCAGCTCGGCCCCCAGCCGCTCGCCCGGCGCCAGGATCAGCATGCGGGTGACCTCGTTCTGCAGCTCGCGCACGTTGCCGGGCCAGTCGTGCGCCTCCAGGCAGGCCAGCGCCTCCTCGGTGAAGCCGGTGGCGGGCTTGCGGTGGGCGGCGGACAGCCGTTCCAGGATGTGCTGGGCCAGCACGCGCACGTCGCCGCGCCGGTCGCGCAGCGGCGGCATGGTCAGGCTGAAGGTGCACAGGCGGTAGTACAGATCCTCGCGGAAGCGGCCGGCGCGCACGTCGGCCACGAGGTCGCGGTGGGTGGCGGCGATGACGCGCACGTCCACCGTCCGCGCCTCGTTGGAGCCCACCGGCCGGATCTCGCCCTCCTGAAGGAAGCGCAGCAGCTTCACCTGGAAGGCGGGGGAGATGTCGCCGATCTCGTCCAGGAACACGGTGCCGCCGTCCGCCTGCTCCAGCAGGCCCACGCGGTGGGCGTGCGCGCCGGTGAAGGCGCCCTTGCGGTGGCCGAACAGCTCCGATTCCAGAAGCTGGTCGGGGATGGCGCCGCAGTTCTCGGCGAAGAAGGGGCGGTCGCCGCGCGGGCTGCCGTAATGGATGGCGCGCGCCAGCAGTTCCTTGCCCGTGCCCGTCTCGCCCAGCACCAGCACCGGCACGTTGTAGGCGGCGACCTGGGAGGCGACGGTGCACACGGCGTCCACCGGGCTGTCCTCGCCGCGGATCAGGCCGTCGAAATGGTACTGCCGGCGCACGCGCTCGCGCTGGGCGTCCAGGCGCTTCTCGGCCACCGGGCCGGTCAGCTTCAGCTCCATGGACAGCCGGTCGTAGTCGCGCTGCAGCTGGAACAGGCGGCAGCCGTTGCGCGCGGTCAGCAGCAGATGGTCGGGGTGCCAGGGCTTGGTGATGAACTGGTGGATGCCGGCGTCGTTGACGGCGCGGATGATGTCGTCGGGTTCGGTGTAGCCGGTGATGACGATGCGGATGATGTCCGGCCAGCGCTCCCGCACGCGGGACAGGAACTCCACGCCGCTCATCTCCGGCATGCGCTGGTCGGAGAAGACCACCTGGATCCACTCGTTCTCCAGGATGCGCAGCCCTTCCTCGGCGGACAGCGCGGTGTGGACGTCGAACTCCTCGTCCAGCAGGCGGGCGATCACCTGCACGGACAGCGGCTCGTCGTCGACGACCAGGATGGCGGGGCGGGCGGCGGGAGCCATGGCGTTACGCTCCAGGCGCCGGGGCCCCGGCCGGGGCCGGGGCGGCCATGGCGGCGCTCAGCCCGTCGGCGTAGGCGCGCGCCTCGGTGGCGAGGCCGGCCAGCCAGCCGTTGCGTTCGTCCATCAGCCAGGCCAGCCAGTCCTCCATCCCCTCGCCGGTGCGGGCGGAGACGTTCAGGACGGCGGCCTTCGGGTTGACGCGGGCGACGGCGACGCGCAGCGCGTCCAGGTCGACGCCCAGGAAGGGGGCGGCGTCCACCTTGTTGACCAGGACGAGGTCGGCGGAGGCGAACATGTCCGGGTACTTCACCGGCTTGTCCTCCCCCTCCGTCACCGACAGCAGGACGACGCGCTTCGCCTCCCCCAGATCGAAGGCGGCGGGGCAGACGAGGTTGCCGACGTTCTCAATGAACAGCAGCCCGCGCTCCGGCACCGCCAGGGTTTCCACGGCGTGTCCGATCATGTGGGCGTCCAGGTGGCAGCCCTTGCCGGTGTTGATCTGCACGGCCGGCGCACCCGTCGCACGGATGCGGTCGGCGTCCAGCGAGGTCTGCTGGTCCCCCTCGATCACCGCCGCCGGCATCCAGCCGGCCAGCCGCTGCAGCGTGGCGACCAGCAGCGTCGTCTTGCCGGCGCCGGGGCTGGACAGCAGGTTCAGCGTGAAGACGCCGCGCCGCTGGAAGCCACGGCGGTTCTCGGCGGCGTAGGCGTCGTTCTTGGCGAGGATGCCCTGCTCGATGGCGACCATGCGCGTCTGCGACAGCCCCGGCGCGTGCGCCCGCGCCGGCCCGGCGCCGTAGTCGTGGTGGTGGCCGTGGTGATGGCCATGATCATGCCCATGATCATGATCGTGCCCATGGTCATGGGAGTGGTCATGACCATGCTCGTGGGAGTGGTCATGATCGTGGCCGTGGTGATGCCCTTCACCGTCCACCGTCGCGCCGGAGCAGCCGCACACCACGCACATCACTCGACCTCCAGGTCCTTGATCGTCATCTCGGTGCCGCCGTTCGCCTGCATCCGCGCCCCGCCGCAGCGCGGGCAGGGGGCGTGACGCTCGGCGATCTCCACCGTCTCATCGCAGTCGAAGCACCACGCCGTTCCGGGGCGGTCGATCACCACCAGCTCCGCCCCCTCGGCCAGCGAGCCGCGCATCACCACGTCGAAGCCGAAGCGCAGCGCCTGCACCTCCACCCCGGCGAAGCGGCCGATCTCCAGCCGCACGCGGCGGACCTTGGCGAAGCCGTTGGTTTGCGCCGCCTCCTCCATCGCCGTCAGCAGGCTTTCGCACAGGGACATCTCGTGCATGCGCTCACGCCTCCATCCGGCCGGCGGCGCGTGCCTCTTGCAGATGCGCGGGCAGTTCCGGCTCGCGCCCGATCAGGTCGGCGAAGGCGGATTCGTCCAGGCGCCCGTCCATGGCGGCGCTCAGCGCCACCAGCGCCTCGCGGATCAGGCGGGCTTCCTCGGCGTCCAGCTTGTGGCGCGCCGCGCCCAGGAAGACCAGGACCCAGTCGCCGGGGGCGGCGTCCTGCACCAGCGCCATGTCGACCGTGTGGACCTCGCCGTCGGCGCTGCACGCGGCGGTGAAGCCGTCCACCCGTTCGACCAGCATGGGGATGCCGATGCACATCCGATCCTCCCGGTGGCGCGCCGCGCCGTTCGTTGCCCTGCGGTCTGCCGCCGCACCGCCTTATCACTATCAGGCCCTTCAATATCAATTTGCGTGCCAAACCAAGTGGAACGCCAAGCCCTTGGGAAGACACAGGTTTTATGACAGGCGGGTGACGTCCGCCGGCAACGATGGCAACCAATCAGCCAAATTTGCGGCCATCCGGCAAGCAAGTTTCCAGCATCGCCAAGGCCGCAAACAAAAAAGCCCGGCGCGGTCCGTCGGGGACCGCGCCGGGCTTTTTTGAGGATTGCAGGCCGTGCCGCTTACGACGGCGTCCACTCCTCGGTGCCGGCTTCCTCGGGGTCGTCGTCCACCATCCACGGGCCGGACAGCGTGCCGTCGGCGCCGACGACCAACTCGCCGCGCGTCACCTCGCCGTCCGACTTGGACTCGACCACCAGCCGGTTGCCCGACAGCGTGCCGGTGCCGCGGAACGTCTCGCCGTCGATGGACCAGACGATGCGGTAGCGGTTGCCCTCGCGCGTCAGCGCCACGGTGCCCCGATAGGCGCTGCCGTCGGGGTTGGTGCCGCGGACGCGGTAGCGCGAGGCCAGCGACTGCACCTCCACCATCCCCGACCCGGCCGCGACGGACGGCGCGCGCGGGGTGTTGGCGGGGGCGCGGGCGGCGGTGACCGGCACGCCGTTGACCAGCGCCGGGCCGACCGGCGTGTACGGCGGGGCCGGCGGCTTCAGCTGGTCGCAGCCGGACACGCAGATGCGCTGCGCCGTCACCTGCCCGCCGCACCCGGCGTAGCAGTCGTTGTAGACGCTCTTGCACTCGTACTCGCGGCTGCCGCACTGGTAGGAGTTGTCGAAGGAGGAGATCGACCGGCTGGGCTTCTCGCCGCGCTTCAGCGTGCGCAGGTAGGCGCGGTATTCGATCTCCGCGCGGCGCATGGCGTCGGCCTTGCAGCTCTGGTAGGCCACCTGCTGGGACGACTGGCAGTACATCCGGCTCTGCTCGCACTGCTGGACGCAGGCCATGCCCGAGCTGGAGGACGGCGGGCGGTAGCTGTAGCGCGTCTCGATCGACGGGCCGCAGGCGGCGGTGATCAGGGCCAGCAGCCCCGTCAGCAGAAGGGTGCGCACACGATTCATGGTCTTACGGCTTTCCACAACGCCCTATGCAAGGGGACCCCACGGACGAAAGGCGGAAGCCCGCCAAAGGCCCCGCCCCACGCTTGACTTCGGCAAGAAGACCGGGCGTCAGTCCCAGGTAAAGCCTTCGTCCTTCATGTAGATGTTGTGGACCTTGCACCAGTCGACCGAGAACTTCTCGGCCTCGTAGCCGACCCAGCTGACACGGAAAGGCACCACGCAGGTACCGTCGTCGCTGCCCCAGTCCATCTCGGCGGTCTCACCCGGCTTCAGGGTGAAGTTGATCCAGTTGTTGCTCCACTTCCCGTTCTCGTAGGTGCGGAAGCCGTTGATCACGTACTGCGACGACTTGTTGTGCAGGTTGAACTTGTACGTATCGCCGGCCATGGCCGGAACGGCGCCAACGACGGCCGCGCCCGCAACGGCAAGCGCCAGGAACAGCTTTCGCATACGGAAGCCCCCAATGGTTGCGTTCTTTCGCACACAAATCCCCACGCAAAAGAACGATTACGTATTATTTAGCACCGCCTCCGTTTACAGGAAATGGGAAAATAATTACTGCTTTGAAACACAAAACACGCGCCGCCACTCAACGCTTTCTTAATGAAGAATGGTACACTGCCGGGTGACGCCGCCCTCCGCATGGGCGGCAAACGGAGCGGAAAGCCGGGGCATGGGCAAACGGGCGCGTTGGGTATGGCTGCTGATGGCGGTCGGGCTGCTCATGCCACAGGCGGCGCCCGGCGTCGTCATCCTGGACAGCACGTGGCGCGAGGAAGGCGGCGGGCGCGGGCGCGAGACGGCCGGCTTCGGCGCGCACATACGGCTGGCGCACGAGCCGCAGTTCCGTTCCCTGGTGTCGCTGTCCTACGACGACGGTGAAACCTGGGGCAGCGGCAGCGGCACCTGGATCGGCAACGACGACTCCTACGGCTACGTCCTGACCTCGGCGCACGTCATGGACGACACGGCGGCCCGCGAGGTGGTGGTCCGCACCGACGGCGGCACCATCCTGCGCGGCGTGCGCGCCTGGAAGCACCCGGGCTACAAGCCGGAGGGCGACTACACCGGCGTCGACGTCGCCATCCTCCGCCTCGCCCGCCCGGTCACCGACGCCGGCCCGCCGCCCGCGCTGTATTCCGGATCCGCCGAAAAGGGCCGGACCATCACCTTCATGGGCTTCGGCACGCGCGGCATCGGCTCGGTCGGCGAGAACGAGCGCTTCAACAGCGGCACCGATAAGGCCGCCGCCCAGGGCCTGGTGGAGGAGGCGGTGCCGCTGCGCCGCATGTCGGCCAAGGTGGAGGATCCCGGCAACTATCTGACCGTGTTCCTGCCGCGCGAGGACGGCGGTGTCGAGAACCCGCTGGGCGGCCCGCGCCGGCCGGTGTCGCGTCTGGCCGGGCTGCTCGGTTCCGGCGACAGCGGCGGTTCGGCCTGGATGCCGCTGGGTGGCGGCTGGGTCGTCGTCGGCATCAACACCTCGGGCGACGGGGAGGCGCAGTACGGCGACAACTCGTGGTTCGTGCGCGTGTCGGGGGTGCGGCCGTGGATCAGCTCGGTCTTCCCCGGCGCCCGGTTCGTCGGCGACGGCGACGCCGCCACCCTGGTGGCCGCCGCACCCGCCCCCGCGCCGGCCCAGGCGCCCATCCAGCCGGCGGTGGCCATGCCGTCTCCCGCCGCGCTGCCCGGCGACGTGGGCGGGTGCCGGCCGCGCGAGCGGCTGTTCGCCTTCTCGGACGAGGCGTGGTACCCGGCGACGGTGCGCGGTGCGGGCAAGGCGCCGGGGGCCTGCCTCGTCCGCTTCGACGGCTACGGCGCCGACGAGGACGAGGTGGTGGCCGCCAGCCGCATGCTGCCGTGGAACGCCGAGGGGCCGGGCTCCCCCCTCTCCGCCTGCCAGCCGGGGCTGGAGGTGGTGGCCGAAACGGACGGCGTCTGGTACCCGGCCAAGATCACGCGCGGCGGCGCCAAGGGCTGCACCGTCCACTACGACGACGAGGAGGAAGAGGACGAGACCCTGCCGCTCCGCCGTCTGCGCGTCCTGCGCTGAACCGGGGTGCTGCGGCCGGAAAAGGGATTTGAGACACGGATGAACACGGATGCCGGCGGGGCCGGCCGCGGATGAACACGAATGGAATGACTATCCGTGTTCATCCGTGCGAAATCCGTGTTCATCCGTGTCTAAAAATACCCGTCTTTTGGCCCGCTGAACCGGACAGTGGCGCGGTCCCGCCCGATCCGGCACTCTGGCGCCCCCCGAAGCACAGGAGCGCCGCCATGACCGACAGCCCGCACCCGCACGCGCACCTCCGCCCGGAAACCGTCGCGGCCGGCGCGCTGGGCCACGAGGACGCGGCGACGGGGGCCGTCATCCCGCCCATCCACCCGGCCACCACCTACATCCGCGATCCCGACAACGCCTACAGCCGTGGCCGGGTCTACGCCCGCGCCGACAACCCCACCTTCGACGCCGCCGCGCAGACGCTCAGCGCGCTGGAGGGCGGGGCGGACACGCTGCTGTTCGCGTCGGGCATGGCGGCGGCCACGGCGGTGTTCCAGGCGCTGGATCCCGGCGACCACGTGGTGGTGCCCACCGTGATGTACTGGGCGCTGCGCAACTGGCTGCACGGCTTCGCCACCCGCTGGGGCGTGCGGGTGCAGGGGGTGGACACGTCGGACCTGGACGCGCTGCGCGCCGCCGTGCGGCCGGGCGAGACGAGGCTGGTGTGGGTGGAGACGCCGGCCAACCCGCTGTGGACCGTCACCGACATCGCCGCCGCGGCGCAGATCGCGCACGCCGCGGGAGCCCGGCTGGCGGTCGATTCCACCGTCGCCACGCCGGTGCACACCCGGCCGCTGGACCTGGGCGCGGACGTCGTCATGCACTCCGCCTCCAAATACCTGAACGGCCATTCCGACGTCATCGCCGGCACGCTGACCACCGCGCGCAAGGACGAGGCGTGGGGGCGCATCAAGGCGGTGCAGACGCAGGTCGGCGGCATCATCGGCCCGTTCGAGGCGTGGCTGCTCCAGCGCGGCCTGCGCACCCTGTTCGCCCGCGTGCGCTGGCAGAGCGCCTCGGCCCAGACGCTGGCCGAGCGGCTGGCCGCCCACCCGAACGTCGCGGAGGTGCTGTACCCCGGCCTCCCCGGCTTTGCCGGCCACGCGGTGGCGGCGCGGCAGATGCGGGACGGCTTCGGCGGCATGCTGTCCATCCGCGTGCGCGCCGGCACGGAGGCCGCCGTCGCCACCGCCGCCAACGTGCGGGTGTGGCGCCGCGCCACCTCGCTGGGCGGTGTCGAAAGCCTGATCGAGCACCGCGCCAGCGTCGAGGGGCCGACGTCCCCCGTGCCGGGCGACCTGCTGCGCCTGTCGGTGGGGCTGGAGGCGCCCGACGACCTGTACGACGATCTGGCGGCGGCCCTGGCTGGATGAGCGTTGCCCGGATGACGTGAGGCGGTTTGTGGCGCGGCTCACAGCGGCGGTTGCGGGGAGCGGGTAGGGTCTGGTCATCGACAACGCGCCGGACCGACACGGATCCGGCCCCACCCAGACCCGAAAGGAACCGCCACCATGATCCGCCACACCCTGCTCGCCGCCGCCGCCGTCCTGTGCCTGTCCGCCCCCGCCCTGGCGCAGAACGTCGTTTCCGCCAACAACACCGCCGCCGGCATCGGCAACGTCGCCGTCCAGCAGGCGATGACCAAGCAGTTCGGCGGCGGCGGCCTGTTCGGCGGCTCGAACACCGCGTCGATCAACAACACCGCGGCCGGCATCGGCAACGTCGCC